>DATGLU010000001.1:0-3886 GCA_035294045.1 Roseiarcus sp.
GAATTGTCGCTATAGAGATAGTGATACCAGCCGATGATCGAGGCGTTGACGAAGCGCTGGACGAGATCGGGATTCTTCTCGACGAGATCTTGTCGGGTCTCGATCGTCGTCGCGTAGGTCGAGTAGCCCTGGTCGGCGAGAAGGAAAATGTTCGGCTTGAACCCGCCCTGCTTCTCGACGGCGTAAGGCTCGGCCGTCACATAGCCCTGCTGGATCGAATGCTTGTCAGCGATGAACGGCGCGGCGTTGAACGTATAGGGCTTGACGTTCTCCTCCTTGAAGCCATAGGCGACTTTCATCCATTGATAGAAGGAGGCGAGGCCCTCCTTGCCGACATAGGCGGTCGCCTTCGGCAGATCCGTCCACTTGTCCAGGCCGACGCCGGGATGCGACATGAAAATCTGCGGATCTTTTTGGAAAATGGCGGCGACGACGATGGTCGGCACGTGCTGCTCGACCGCCTCGAACGGCAGCAGCAGATTGCCGCCCATATAGAATTCGATCTTGCGGGTCGCCAGGAGCAGGCCGTTATTGGCCTGCGGCCCGCCGGGCAGGATCGTCACGTCGAGCCCGTATTTGGCGTAGGTGCCGTCGACGATCGCCTGGTAATAGCCGCCATGCTCGGCCTCGGCCAGCCAATTGGTGCCGAAAGTCACCTTGTCGAGCGCAAGCGCCGGACTCGACAGAAAAAGCAGGCCGGCTAGCCCGGACCAAAACGCGCCGCGCATGATTTCACCCTCCAGACGATCGGACTTTCACGATACGAAAGTCGGACAAGGCTTTGCAAGTCGCGCGCCAATGCGGTTGCCTTGACGCCAATCAGGCTTTAGTCGAGTCGCAACCCTGAAAAGAGGCGAGGAAAAGCATGCGCCGCCTTCTGCCCGCGAGCATTCACCCGCCTTTCGCGCGCTACGCGCATGGCGTCGAGGCGCCGGCCGGCGCGCGGCTGATTTTCTGCTCCGGCCAACTCGGAATCGACAAGCACGGCGCGGCCCCCGCCGATGTCGAGAGCCAAACGCGCCTCTGCTTCGACGCGATCGCCGCGATTCTCGCGGAGGGCGGCATGGGGCTTGCCGATATCGTGCGACTCAACGCTTATGTGACCCGCCGCGAAGACATGGCGGGCTATATGAGGATTCGCGACGAAGTTCTCGCCGGGCATGGCGAGCCGCCCGCCTCGACCTTGATGATCGTCTCGGGCTTCACCAGGCCTGAATTCAAGGTCGAAATCGAGGCGGTCGCCGCGAAGAAAGATTGAGAACGATGCTGCCGACCAAATTTTGGGCAGAGATGCGCTGGAAGGATTTCCAGGCCGCCGACATGTCGCGCGTCATCGCGGTCCTGCCGGTCGCGGCGATCGAGCAGCACGGGCCGCATCTGCCGGTCGGCGTCGACACGTTCATCAATGAAGGCTATCTGGCGCGCACCATCGCCCGCGTGCCGCCGGACCTGCCGGTCCTGTTCCTGCCGGTCCAGACGATCGGCAAGTCGAACGAGCATATCGAATTTCCCGGCACGCTGACCTTCACCGCCGAAACGCTGATCCGCGCCTGGTTCGAGATCGGCGAGAGCGTCGCCCGCACCGGCTGCCGCAAGCTGATTTTCGTCAATTCGCATGGCGGCAATGTGCCGATCATCGATGTGGTGGCGCGCGAATTGCGCGTTCGCCGCAACATGCTGGTCGTCAATTCGGCTTGGAGCCGGTTCGGCTATCCCGACGGCCTGTTCGGCCCGAAGGAGCGCGCCCATGGCATTCACGCCGGCGACGCCGAGACCTCGCTGATGCTCGCTTTCCGGCCGAACACGGTGAAGATGGCCGAGGCGCGCGATTTCGTCAGCGCGGCGGTCGGAATGGAGCAGGATTACACCTGGCTGCGCGCGACGCAGCCGATCGGCATGGGGTGGATGTCGCAGGACCTCAACGATTACGGCGCGATGGGCGACGCGTCGGCGGCGACGCTGCAGAAAGGCGAGGCCTGCGCCGATTATGGCGCCACGGCCTTTATCGAACTGCTCGCCGATGTCGATGCGTTCGATCTCTCCCGGCTGGGCAAGGGACCGCTCGGGTGAAGCGCGAGCGCAAAGCCGCTCCTGCCGAGCCGCCGCGCCCATTGCCGGATTTCGTCCAGGAGCGCGGTCATATCGCCGAAGGGCTGTGGCCGGTCGCCGGCGTCGATGAGGCCGGCCGCGGGCCGCTGGCCGGACCGGTCGCTGTCGCGGCGGTGATTCTTAACCCCGCCGATCTGCCGGAAGGCGTCGACGATTCGAAAGCGCTGACCGCCGAGCAGCGCGAGCCTTTGTTCGATCTCGTCCTCGCCAAGGCGCTTTGCGTATCGCTCGCCTTCGCCAGCGCCGACGAGATCGATACGCACAACATCCGCATGGCGACCTTGCGCGCGATGGCGCGCGCCGTCGGCGCGCTGCACGCTTCGCCGCGCATCGCCTTGATCGACGGGCGCGATCTGCCGCCCGGCCTTTGCTGCCGCTCGCGCGCGATCATTGCGGGCGACGCCACCTGCCTGTCGATCGCCGCCGCCTCGATCATCGCCAAGGTCGCGCGCGACCGGATGATGGCGCGGCTCGATTCGCATTGCCCGGGCTATGGCTTCGCGCGTCACGCCGGCTATGCAACGCGGCTGCATCTCGACGCGATCGCCGCGCTCGGCCCCTCGCCGTTCCATCGGCGCTCGTTCAGCCCGGTCAAGCTCGACGACATCCGCGCCGATTAGGCGTCGCGCCCGGCGCATTGTAGCCGCGGTCGGCGACCGCGGCTGGCGAAGGATGCGGTCAACGACTCGAAGGACGCGGTCAACGACCGCTTCTACAGGGCGCGGGGCGCAACGATCGCCTGGAATGGCAGAAAACCTTACCAAATAATTGAAATCGCCGGCTTTATTTCTCCGCGTCGCGCCAAAACGAGACAGGCGCGAAGCCGCCCCGAAAACTCAAATTTTACTCAAATGCTTCACATTGCGTCCTCGTTAGTCGCGTTTGCGGTTCGAGTTCATGCGTATTTCTCGCGCCGGGGCGACCGGCCAGCCCGCCCAGCTTCAGGTCTTGCGTACTGGAAAAGGCTCGGTCCGCCGCCCCGGCGTGATCGCGCCGCCGCGCGATGCGATTCTCGTCGGCGATTGCGTCGCGACGCTCGATTCGCTGCCGGCCGAATGCGCCGACCTCGTCTTCGCCGATCCGCCCTATAATCTGCAGCTCGAAGGCGCCCTGTCGCGCCCCGACCAGAGCCTGGTCGACGCTGTGGACGACGATTGGGACAAGTTCGCCAGCTTCGCGGAATACGATTCGTTCACGCGGCGCTGGCTCGCCGCGGCGCGGCGCGCGATGAAGCGCGACGCGACGATTTTCGTCATCGGCTCGTACCATAATATTTTCCGAGTCGGCGCGATCATGCAGGATCTCGGCTTCTGGATCCTCAACGATATCGTCTGGCGCAAAAGCAATCCGATGCCGAACTTTCGCGGCCGTCGATTCACCAACGCGCATGAGACGCTGATCTGGGCGGCGCGCAGCGCCGAGGCGAAGAAATACACGTTCAATTACGACGCGCTGAAAGCTGGCAACGAGGATTGCCAGGCGCGGTCGGATTGGCTGTTGCCGATCTGTTCGGGCGGCGAGCGTTTGAAGGATTCCTCCGGCCGCAAGACGCATCCGACGCAGAAGCCGGAGGCGCTGCTCGCCCGGATCGTGCTCGCCGCCTCCAATCCCGGCGATTTGGTGCTCGACCCGTTCTTCGGCTCGGGCACGACCGGCGCCGTCGCCAAGCGGCTGCGCCGCTTCTATCTCGGCATCGAGCGCGACGCCGGCTATGTCTGCGCGGCGGAAGCGCGCATCGCGGCGGTCGAGCCGCTGGCGGACGAGGCGGTCGCGGCGG
>DATGLU010000002.1:0-2229 GCA_035294045.1 Roseiarcus sp.
CGCGCTCGTTCAGAGGCTGGCCTGCGAGAAGGCGGCGGTCGCGGCGAAAGTCGCGCAGGGGCGCAGCGAGCTCGGCCGCTGCCTCGTCCTCGCCGCCGACACGGTGGTCTGCGTCGGTCGCCGCGCCTTGCCGAAATGCGAGGTGGTCGAGGAGGCGGCGATAAGCCTGCGCATGCTGTCCGGCCGCGCCCACCGCGTCTATACCGCGATCGCCTTGACGACGGCGAGCGGCGCGACGCGCCGCCGGCTGGTCGAAACCCGGGTCCGCTTCAAGCGCCTGTCGCGCGATGAGATCGACGCCTATCTGGCGAGCGGCGAATGGCGCGGAAAGGCCGGCGGCTACGCCATTCAGGGCCTTGCCGGCGCGTTTGTCGTGCGCCTGGTCGGCTCCTATAGTTGCGTCGTCGGATTGCCGCTGGTCGAGACGATGGGCCTGCTCGCCGGCGAGGGCCTGCCGGCCTACGCCTCTTGGGCGGCGGCCGGCGAACGCGCCTTGGTGAACGTTTAGATGACCAAATCTCCGGCCAACGACAATCGATCCGACAAGGCGCCGGCTTGCCCGATTTGCGGCCGGCCGCGCCGCGCCGAGCACCGCCCGTTCTGCTCGCGCCGCTGCGCCGATGTCGATCTCCACCGCTGGCTCACCGCCGCCTATGTGATCGCCGGCGGCGAGGCTTCGGAAGACGAGTTCGACGCTCCGTTGCGCCGGCCAAAGGGACCGGACGCGAAAAATTGACGCCGGCGACGAAAAGTCGCCGCAAATCACGCGTCCGATAAGTTGTTGAACCAATTTCGCTCTATCGGAGGCAGAAATGTCGAAATTTTTCCAGATCAGCGCCGCTGTCGGCGCATGCGCGGCGTCGGTTGTCCTCGGCGCCATGCCGGCTCAGGCGCAGGAGGGGATCAAAACCGGCTCGCTGGTCTGCAACGTCTCCGGCGGCATCGGCTATCTCGTCGGCTCGCGCAAAGCGGTGCATTGCACCTTTACCGGTACGAATGGGCGCTACGAGCACTATATCGGCCATATCACCAAGGTCGGCCTCGATATCGGCGCGACGACCGGCGGCCAGATCGTCTGGGCGGTGTTCGAGCCGACCGCGCATCACGCCTCGCTCGGCGGCAACTACGCCGGCGTGACCGCGCAGGCGACATTCGGCGCCGGGCTCGGGGCGAATGTGCTGATCGGCGGCTCGAACAAGGCCGTCGCGCTGCAGCCTCTCTCCGTGGAAGGCCAGACCGGTCTCAACCTCGCGGCGGGCATTGGCGGTCTTCATCTGACGCGCACCCGCTGAGGCGCTGCCGCGGTCTGGAAATCATGTGAGCTTCGCCTCGCCGGTAGAGCGCGGCGTGGCTCATTTCAAATCGCTGGCCTTTCGCGCCAGCCGAAGATCAGGGGAGAGCCATGGAGTATCGGCAACTCGGCCGTTCCGGCCTGAAAGTCTCCGCCCTCGCAATGGGCACGATGACGATGGGCGGCCGCGGCAATTTTTCCAAGGTGGGCAGCACCGGGCTCGACGAGGCGCGCCGCCAGATCGATCTCGTGATCGACGCAGGCGTCAATCTCATTGACACGGCGAATGTCTATTCCGGCGGCGCCTCGGAGGAGATCATCGGCGAAGCCTTGGGCGGCAAGCGCAAGGGCGGCGTGCTGATCGCGACCAAAGCGCGCTTTCCGATGGGCGACGGCCCGAACGATCGCGGCCTATCGCGGCATCATTTGATCCGCGAGTGCGAAGCCAGCCTGAAGCGCCTGCGCACCGATGTGATCGACCTCTACCAGGTCCATCAATGGGACGGTTTGACGCCGCTCGAAGAGACGATGGAGGCGCTCGACAGCCTCGTGCGCAACGGCAAGGTACGTTATGTCGGCTGCTCGAACTTTTCCGGCTGGCATGTGATGAAGGCGATGGAGATCGCCCGCCGCGACGGCCGGATTCCTTTCGTCTCGCAGCAGATCCACTACACGCTGCAGGCGCGCGAGGCCGAATACGAGCTTGTGCCGATTTCGATCGACCAGGGCCTCGGCATTCTGGTCTGGAGCCCGATCGCCGGCGGCCTGCTTTCCGGCAAGCACCGGCGCAACCGCCAAGCGCCCGAAGGCACGCGCCAATTCGCCGGCTGGAAAGAGCCGCCGATCTATGACGAAGCCAAGCTCTGGAGCATCGTCGACGCGCTCGTCGCGATCGCCGAGGCGCGCGGCGTCTCGGGCGCGCAGGTCGCGCTTGCTTG
>DATGLU010000003.1:0-3428 GCA_035294045.1 Roseiarcus sp.
CGTCTCCAACTCACGATCGCGTCCGACATAGGCGGTGAGGCCGCGGCGCGCGGCGCCGTCGAACCGGGAGGCGTGCGCGCGGATCGAATCCAATCGGTAGACGCTCTCGGCGCCGGTCCGCCCCTTGATTTGGTGTTCGCCAACAAATGTCGCACGGACCAGGCCATCGACCAGCCGATGGGTCGCCGCGCTGATGAACGCCGTGCCGGGCTCGGCGAGCGATTGGAGGCGCGCGGCGAGGTTAACCGCATCGCCAAGAACAGTCGCGTTAGCCTCGGCGCCGATCTTGACCTCGCCGAAGACCGCCGGGCCGGTGCTGACGCCAATTCGCACTTGCGGCCGGACGCCATGTCTTGCTTCGAACTCGTCGCCTGAATCGGCTAGTCCGCGAAGAATGGCGAGCGCGGCGCGGCAGGCGCGAAGAGGAGCATCCTCGAAGGCGATCGGCGCGCCGAAAACCGCCAATACGCCATCACCGGTAAAGCTTTGTACCCCGCCCCCTTGACTGCGTACAGGACCGGTCATCAGCTCCGCCAAGCTTTGCATCAGAGCAAAGCTCGCCTCCTCGCCGGCCTTCTGCGAGAAGGTGGAAAATCCCACCATATCCGCGAACAGGATGACCAGTTGTCGGCGCTCAGCGTCCACGCGATTCACCCACTCCTGAGAAGGCGATAAGACGCATTTTACCTTGTCTTTGGACAAGACGCATTTTGGGCGCATGGCGTCCGCACTGCCGAATGCGCCCAGTTGATTGAATGTGTGCGGATTATCGCTTGGCGCGAGTGGCGTCCCGGAAGGGATTCGAACCCCTGACCTACGGTTTAGGAAACCGTTGCTCTATCCTGCTGAGCTACCGGGACGCATTGACGCGGCGCGTTCGGCCCGCAAGATGCCGCGATGGCTCGGGCGGGCAGGGCGCGTCTAACACGAAAAGGGCGCATGCGCATCCTCCTCGCCGCTGGGGCGGCGGGGGTCGGCGCCGGTCTTCTTGCTCTGCTCGCTTGCGCCGGCGCGAGCGAGGCCGCGCCTTGCGGCGTCGGCCCAGCGCAGCCCGTCACCGTTAAAACCATATCCGAGCGGCTCGATTTCACCCTCGCCGACGGGCGCGAGGTCCGCCTCGCCGGGCTCGCGCCGCCCAGCCCGGATCGCGGCGATCCGGCGACCGCCGCCGCGGCTTTGGCTTTCGCCAAAAGCTGGCTCGCCGGCCGCGAGGTCGGCCTGCGCCTGCTCTACGCCAAGCCGGACCGCTGGGGACGCCTGCCGGTCGATCTTCTCGCGCCGCCGCCGGGCGAGGCCGGCGCGGCGCCGGTCTCGGTCGCCGCCTTTCTGCTCCGCTCCGGCTATGCCCGGGTCTGGCCGGAGCCCGACGCCTATGCCTGCCTCGCCGACCTGCTGCGAGCGGAGGCGGAAGCCCGCGACAAGCGGCTTGGCCTCTGGCGCGATCCATATTATGGCGTCGTTGCGGCGGCCGATCTCGACAATTTACGGAAGCGTGATGGCCAATTTACGTTGGTCGAGGGAACGCCGTCGCGAGTCGGAGAAGGGCGGAGCCGCTATTACGTCGATTTCGGCCTTCATCGCGGGTTCACGATCGTGATCCCAAAAAGGCGGGCGAAAATTTTTGAGCGTGCGGGGATGACGATCGCGGCGCTGGCCGGCGCGAGGATCAGGGTCCGCGGCGCGCTCGACAACCGTTTTGGATTGCGCATGGAGATTTCGGACCCGGACGGGATCGAGCGGCTCGGCGACAGCGCCAAGGGAGAAGCGCAAAAGCCATGATGTTGGGGCTCGGCACGAGGACGATCGGCGGAGCGCGGCGGCTCGCCGCCGCGGCGGTTTTGCTTGCGCCCTTTCTCGTCTTGGGCTGCGCGAATATCGACAACAGCAAGTCCGTCGCCAGCCTGGTGCCGAGCGCCGCGCCGCGCACGACCGGCGGCGCCGCCGCCGCGGCGGCGGCCGAACGCCGCAAGCTGGTCGATCTCTTCGGCGGCGAATACAGCGCGCCGGTCGCCGAGCGCTATCTCAACGGCGTGCTCACGCGGCTCGCCGCGGCGAGCCCGTCGCCGAGCGCGCCGTACCGGGTGACCATCCTGAATTCGCCGATCGTCAACGCCTTTGCTCTGCCGTCGGGCGATATTTTCGTGACCCGCGGCCTGCTCGCGCTCGCCAACGATACGTCCGAAATCGCCGCGGTCATGGCCCATGAGATCGCCCACATTACGGCGCGCCACGCCGCCAAGCGGGCCGAACTCGTCAAGACCGCGGCTCTGTTCTCGCGCGTCTCCACCGACGTGCTCCGCCGGCCGCAAGAAGGGCAGGAAGAGGAGGCGAAAGCCAAGCTGTCGCTCGCCCACTTCTCGCGCGAGCAGGAATTCGAAGCCGACAAGATCGGCATCAAGGCGATCGCCGCGGCGGGCTATGATCCTTACGCCGCCTCGCGCTTTCTCGCTTCGCTCGGCCGCTCGACGGCTTTGCGCGCTTCGTTGCTGGGCGAGAGCACCAGCGCCAAGCCCGACATCATGGCGACGCATCCTTCGACGCCGGAGCGAATCGCTGCGGCGGTGCAGGAGGCGCGCGCGCTCGGCGCGCCGGGCGCCGGCGAGACCGGCCGTGACGCCTATCTCGCGGCGATCGACGGCATCGTCTTCGGCGACGATTCCACGCAAGGCCTGGTGCGCGGCACGCATTTCATCCATCCCAAGCTCGGCTTCGCCTTCACCGCGCCGGACGGCTTCGTGCTCGACAACCAGGCCGCGGCCCTGATCGGCGTCGGCGATTCGGGCGCGCAGGCGCTGCGTCTCGACAGCATCGCGGTCGACCCCGCGACCGGGCTCGATACGGCGATCGCCTCCGGCTGGATCGAGGGCGTGAAAACCGCCGCCGTGCAGACGATGACGGTCAACGATCTGCCGGCCGCGACCGCCATCGCGCAAGGCGAGCAATGGAGCTTCCGGCTCGGCGCGGTGCGCCTCGGCGATAAGGTCTATCGGCTGATCTTCGCCGCGCACGCCTTGACGCCGGCGGTGGACGAGCGCTTCCGCGCGTCGATCGCCTCCTTTCATCGCCTGACCCCGCAAGAAGCGTCCGCGGTTCACCCGGCGCGGATCGAGATCGTGACGGCGCAGAGCGGCGACACGGCGGACGGGATCGCCGCGCGCATGGCGGTCGCCGATCGTCCGCTGGAGCATTTCCTCCTGCTCAACGGCTTGGAGAAGGGCGGCCCGCTGCAGCCGGGGCAGCGCTACAAGATCGTCGTCGATTGAGCGGGTAAGATGGCGCATCGAAAAGCATCGGGCCGGCTCGTCGCCGCCACGCATAATAGCGGCAAGCTCAAGGAGCTGCGCGAATTGCTCGCGCCTTACGCGGTCGAGATCGTCAGCGCGGGAGAGCTTGGCCTCGCCGAGCCGGAAGAGACCGGCGAGACTTTC
>DATGLU010000004.1:0-2256 GCA_035294045.1 Roseiarcus sp.
CAGCTCATGACGGCGACTCCTTACCTTTTCCGGGTCATTGCCCGAGAAGCGAAGCAATCAACTCGTTAGGCTCAGCCCCCTGAATGGATTGCTTCGCCCGCGCTCGCAACGCCGGTGGAGGTTCTACACTTGCTCGACGGAGTCGAAAGAGAAGCTAGCGCCGGGCGGATTTTCGCCGACGCGCAGCGTCTTGTCATTGGGATAGTGGTGCGGCGGCACGGGCAGGTTGAGCGGCGCCGGAACGCCCTGAAACACGCGGCCGGCGAGATCGTATCTCGAGCCGTGGCATGGGCAGAAATAACCGCCCGGCCAGTCGGGAACGGGATCGCTGGCGCTGGGATTGGGCATGTATTTCGGGATGCAGCCGAGATGGGTGCAGATGCCGACGATCACCAGATATTCAGGCTTGATCGAGCGGTGCCAATTGGCGGCGTAGGGCGGCTGTTGCCATTGCTCGGAATTGGGATCGCGCAAGCGATCCAGCAGCTCGGGCTTTCGCAATGTGTCGAGCGCGGCTTTCGGCCGGTTGATGATGAAGACCGGCTTCGATCGCCAGACGACCGTCACTTGCTGGCCGGGCTGAACCTGGGCGAGATCGATATCGATCGGCGCGCCTGCGGCGATCGCCGCGGCGTCGGGATTCATCTGATCGATCAGAGGCCAGATCGTCGCCGCGACGCCGACCGCCCCCGCCGCGGCGGTGGCGATATAGAGGAAATCGCGGCGGCTCGGCTCGTCGCTGGTCGGCGGGGTTGAAGCGATCGGCTCTGTCGATGTCATTGTGTTTTTCTCTCGCCCGGCAATCGAGGCAGCCTTGCGGCCGAATCGGGCGAGACAAGGGCGCCTGCTTGGCGCCCTTTGACGCGCCCCCGCGCGAGCTTCAGGCGCTTTCCTCGCGCGCCTCGATCAGCCGCGCGGCGTAACGCGCCATCTGATCGACCTCGATATTGACGGGATCGCCAGCTCGCCGCTCGCCCCAGGTGGTCACGGCGAGCGTATGCGGGATCAGCAGGACCGAGAAGACGTCGCCCTCGACGCTGTTCACCGTCAACGACGTCCCGTCGAGCGCGACCGATCCTTTCTGGGCGATGAATTTGGCGAGCGCCGCCGGCGCGCGGATTTTGAACTCGGCCATGCCGACGAAATCCTCGCGCGACAGAATTTCCGCGACCCCGTCGACATGGCCGCTGACCATATGGCCGCCGAGTTCGTCGCCGAGCCGCAATGGTCGTTCGAGATTGAGTTTCGCGCCCTCTCCCCAGGTCCTGGCGGTGGTCAGCGCCAACGTCTCGGCGCCGAGATCGACATCGATCGCCGCGCGATTGCCGGCGCGGCCGACGCCGACCACGGTCAGGCAGACGCCTGCATGGGCGATCGAGGCGCCGATGCCGATCGACGACGCGTCATAGCCGCAGGCGATGCGCAAATGGCGCAGCGGGCCTTCGTCATTGATATGAAGAACTTCGCCGACATCGCTGACAAGCCCGGTAAACATATCAAAACAGCCTTTCGTAGCGACGCATTTCATCAGCGCCGAAATGGGCCGTCGCAGCGAGACTGTAGAGGGAGCGGTCGTCCAGCCTCGCCCGCGCCGCCTGATCGAGCGCCGGCAGGCCAGGCCGGCCGAGCGGCTTCGGCGCGGTGAAGAGAAGCGCCTCGTCGACAAGGCCGGCGGCGATCAAGGCCGAGCCGATGGTCGGGCCGCCCTCGCTGAAGACGCGGGCGACGCCGCGCTGCGCCAGCAGGCGCAAAGCCGCATCGAGATCAAGCCGGCCGGCCGCATCGGCGCCGATCTGCGCGACCTCGACGCCGACCTCCGCCAGGGCGGCGGCGCGCTCGGCGGGCGCAGCCGGACCGCCGATGACCAGGGTCGGATAATCGCGGGCGGTCGCGCCGAGCCGCGAGCGCGGCGGCAGGCGCAGATGCGTGTCGAGCACGACGCGCAGCGGCTTGGCCGCCGCGCCCGGAAAGCGCACGGTAAGCAGCGGATCGTCGCCAAGCGCCGTGCCGATCCCGATCATGATCGCGTCATGCATGGCGCGCAGGATTTGGACGCGCCCATTGGCCGCCGCGCCGGTAATGGCCAGGCGCGGATCGTAGCGGACGCCGGCGGCGAAGCCGTCGGCGGTTTGCGCCAGCTTCAAAGTCACCGCGGGCCGGCTCTCGCGCACCCGCAGAATATGGCCGAGATGATCCCGCCGCGCCGTCGCCGCGCCGACGCCGACCGTGACCTCGACGCCAGCCCGGCGAAGCAAG
>DATGLU010000005.1:0-9883 GCA_035294045.1 Roseiarcus sp.
TGGCGGGGCTAGCTCTGATCTACAATCCAGGCGCGCGGCGGAGACTCGCCCGTAAGCTTGCCGACTTTGCGCCGGATGTGGTTCACGTTCACAATTTTTTCCCACGCCTGAGCCCATCGATTTTCGACGCCTGTCGCGACGCCGGGACGCCTGTGGTTATGACCCTGCACAACTTCAGAATTCTCTGCCCGGCCGCGCTCCTGCATCCTCATGAGGCGTTCCGCGAGCGAAGCCTTACTCACTCCTGCTGGTGGACGGTGCCGCGGAAGGTCTATCGCAACTCATTTGTCGCCACATTGGCGCTCGCGGCGATGGTGGAGTTTCATAAATGGAACAAGACTTGGCCGCGCAAGGTGGATCGTTTCATCGCGTTGTCAAATTTCGCGAAGGACGTCTTTGTCAAAGGGGGGCTGCCGGCCGAACGCATTATCATCAAACCGAACTGCATCGCAGCGCCCGTGGCGCCCGATGGCCCACCGCGGAGAGGCGCCCTCTTCGTGGGGCGGTTGGACGAGCAAAAGGGCATCCCAACGCTTCTAAAGGCTTGGACTGACATCGACTACCCCCTCACGATCATTGGCGACGGCCCGCTCGCCAATGCCGTCGCGCAGGCGATTAACGTCCGGGTTCTCGGGCGCCAGCCCCGCGCGGTCGTGCAGAAGGAAATGCGCGCTGCGAAGTTCCTGGTTCTGCCCTCGGTCGGCCAGGAAATGTTCCCGATCACTGCGCTCGAGGCGTTCGCGAACCGCCTTCCGGTGATTTGCTCGGACCTCCCGTCGTTGTCGGACATCGTCTCGCATGGCGCAAACGGATTGACGTTCGTCGCGGGAAGCGCGCACGCCCTTGCGGATCGGGTCCGCTGGGCGATTAACAACCCTAAAGAACTAGACGAAATTGGCGGGCGTGCGCGGGCAATTTACGAGGCGCGCTATACGTCAGACGCCAATTTTGAATATCTCATGCGGATCTATCGATCGGTTATTGCCTCGGCCTCCATTCCCCGCCGTCGCGTTTTGACAAATGCGCTCCCTCATCCATCCTGATTATGGCTTCGTTCCGATAGGAGAATTATCATTCCGGGCTGAACCGGCCAGCGAAGTTGCCCGGTCTATTTCTTGAGGGCTGCAATGTTCGGCGACGGAACCTCTCGGGGAAAGGTAGCGCTAATTACCGGCGTGACCGGACAGGACGGCGCGTATCTCGCCGATTTCCTACTGGCGAAGGGCTATTCGGTTCACGCCATCAAGCGCCGTTCGTCATCCTTCAACACGGGGCGCATTGAGCATATCTATCAGGACCCGCACGATCCGGCTCAACGGTTCATTCTCCACTACGGCGACGTCACCGATTCCACAAACTTGATTCGAATCATACAACAAGCGCAACCTGACGAGATCTACAATCTCGCCGCGCAGAGTCATGTCAGGGTCTCGTTCGACACGCCGGAATATACGGCCAACGCGGACGCGCTCGGGACGCTTCGCCTCCTCGAGGCGATTCGAATTCTGGGGCTCTCGAAGAGGACTCGATTTTACCAAGCGTCGACCTCCGAATTGTACGGCAGGGTTCAGGAAACCCCGCAGAACGAAAATACCCCCTTTTATCCGCGCTCGCCCTATGCGGCGGCGAAGCTCTATGCGTATTGGATCGTCGTCAACTACCGCGAGGCCTATGGAATTCACGCTTCGAACGGCATTCTCTTCAATCACGAGAGCCCATTGCGCGGCGAGACTTTCGTCACCCGCAAGATCACCCGGGCCGCCGCGGCGATTAGGCTTGGCCGACAAGAAAAGCTGTTTCTCGGCAATCTCGACGCACGCCGCGATTGGGGGCATGCGCGCGAATATGTTCGCGCCATGTGGCTCATGCTGCAACAGCCGGACCCTGACGATTACGTGCTTGCCACCGGCGTGACCACGTCCGTGCGCACCTTTACCGAATGGGCTTTCGCCGATGCGGGCTTCGTTCTCGAATGGCAGGGCGAGGGCGTTCGCGAGAAGGGCGTCGATAGGAGGAGCGGCAGGACATTGGTCGAGGTCGACCCGCGTTACTTCCGCCCGACCGAGGTCGATCTCTTGATCGGCGATCCCGCCAAGGCGCGCGCTAAGCTCGGCTGGAAGCACGAGACGAGCGTCCGCGACCTCGCGCGCGAAATGGTCTTGGCCGATCTCAACGTGATGCAGTCCGCGCCGATTATGGCGGACGCCTGAAATGACGGCCTATTCCCTGGAAGGCAAACGCGTCTGGGTCGCGGGTCACCGTGGCATGGTCGGATCGGCGATCGCTCGGCGGCTCGCGCGGGAGAATTGCCATGTCGTCACCGCCGGTCGATCGGAGGTCGACCTCAGGAATCAAGCCGCCGTCGCGGCATGGATGGACCGGACACGGCCGCAAGCGGTGTTCCTCGCGGCGGCTAAGGTTGGCGGCATTCTCGCCAATGATACTTACCCCGCGGATTTCTTATTTGACAACTTGATGATCGAAGCCAACGTCATCGAGTCGTCGTTTCGCGCCGGTGTCGAGAAGCTGCTCTTTCTCGGATCGTCTTGTATCTATCCGAAATTCGCGCAGCAACCACTCGTCGAGGAATCTCTGCTGACCGGTTCTCTAGAGCCGACCAACGAATGGTACGCAATCGCCAAGATTGCGGGTATAAAGATGATCCAGGCTTATCGTCGGCAGCATGGCTGTGATTTCGTCTCGGCGATGCCGACGAATCTTTATGGTCCCGGAGACAATTTCGATTTGCGGTCAAGCCACGTTCTTCCTGCTCTCATTCGCAAGGCCCACGAAGCGAAGCAAAACGGCGCGCAAAGCATCGTGATCTGGGGCTCCGGAACGCCGCGGCGGGAGTTCCTGCACGTCGATGATTGCGCCGACGCCTGCGTTGTCCTGATGAAGACCTATTCCGACACGTTGCAGGTAAACGTCGGCTCCGGAGAAGATATCAGCATCCGCGAGCTGGCGCAGCTCGTGTGCGAAATCGTCGGTTTCCAAGGCCGAATCGAGCACGACCTCGCCAAACCCGACGGAACGCCCCGGAAACTCATGAGCGCCGACAAAATCCGCGCTTTCGGGTGGCGGCCGTCCATAGGGCTTCGAGACGGAATTTCCAAGACGTACCAATGGTTTCTCGCCAACGAAACCACCGGTGATGACCAGACGTTGTCCATTGCGTATACAAACCCCTAGTGAAGCCGAACCGGCGCTGCGATATGAATGAAGTATGATCTGGTTCTTTGGAATGCAGTTTGCGATCTCTATTCTAAATATCATTGCCTCTTGCGTGACAGTCAGTTCTTCGTACGTCTGGCGATACGGCGAACGCGTTTTGGATTGATGAGTTGAGGTACGGCGGCGCTGTTGAGGGACGTATATCCTCGTGACGATGGGATCCGGCGTCGGCCGGACGGGGGCCTGCCAAGTAGGATATTGAACTTTTCTCCCGCCCCATGTTTTCGGATAGCGCCCGGGATGTTTCTTGTTAGCTTCTGTCGCGCAGGCTCAGCCGATGCAATATCTGCCGGCGAGAACGCGCCCCACGAAGGTTTACTATTGTTAAGCGCCCTTAACCAGATACGCCTCAAAAACGATAATTCCGTTCGGTTCCCTTAACGTCCGTTATAGAATTTAAACCTGGGTCAAAAATATAGAACATGTAATAAACAAGCGCGATTTATGTTAAAGATATAAAAAACTTTCGTTAATTGACAACTAGTCCACAACAGTCCACAATTTAATTGGTTGAGGTTAGGTAACGATCTGCCCGTAGAAGAGGCGTTTCGCCGACCTGCTCCTCAAACCGACTGTTCAACTGGATTAGGAAAGGAATCCAGCCGCGAAACTCGCACGTCGCCGAGTTGCGACGTTACATCGGGAGGGGTCAGTGGGCCGGTCAGCGTTTGTGACGGTTATCGTCAGCGCGCGCGCCTTGCTTCGAGAAGGCCTGTGGCGCATTCTTGGCGCCGCCGACTTTGAGATCACGGCTGCGGCGTCGAGCCTCGATGAGGCAATGGGGAGTTTGTCTACGGAAGACCGACTAATCTTGCTCATCGTCGATGTTAATAGCGGACAGCCTGATATTATCGGCCAAATCAGGTCGTTCAAGCAGCAGCATCCGACTGCGCGCATTGCTCTTCTCGCGGAACAGGACCAATTGAGTCCGACCACGGTTGTGGCGGCGTTTCGCGGCGGCGCCGACGCCTATTTCTTGAAGCCGAACCCTGAAACGCTCCTCAAATCGCTCGAACTCGTCATGCTCGGCGAGACGATCTTGCCGCCCGAGGCGCTATCGCTTTTTCTCGATCGCTACGATCGAAGCGTTGAAAGCGAAGGGGCCGCCCGCGGCGAACAGCCGGCGGAAGCTGAAATGCCGGGCGGCGGCAGTCCTCGCCTATCGGCGCGCGAACAGTGCATCCTCCGCGATCTCATTGAGGGCTATTCGAACAAGATGATTGCTCGTCGCAACGATATCGCCGAGGCGACAGTCAAGGTGCATGTCAAGGCGATCCTCCGAAAAATCCGGGTCAACAATCGCACTCAGGCGGCGATTTGGGGCATGAATCATCGCTCCTTCGCCGGCTTGTCTTCTGAACGTACTGTTCCGCCTTCGATGCCCCCCCTGGCGAATATTGCGAAGCGGCTTGAGGGCAAAGACCATTCGGCGCGAGCTTGAGGTTTTGCGATAACGCGGCGCCGCTTGGTTGGCGGCGCCGAAAAGCTCAAAGAGACATGTTCGTTGAAGCGCGTCAGCGCGACGAGCGATGCTGCGAATACGGTGGTTCTTGTTTGTAAGGCCTAGGTTTGGCGGCCGGTTCTGTTTCCTCCGGGACAATCACATCTTCCCTTAAGAACGGCGAGTTTGAGCGGCGAGCCGGTGTCAACTTGCCGATGACCGCCTCCGACGCAGAAGTCCGACGCTCGATCTCGGCGGCGGGGTACCTATGACAGTTGGTTCTTATTCGCGCGCGGCGCTGTTTTCGTTATACGAAATTGCCAGAAGCGCAGACCGAAGCGCTATAGCGCGCATGCCTCGTCGCTTATAGCATCTTCAACGGACGCGCACCGCCGCATCCTCGACGCGTCCGCCCCACAAACTCTCAGCCGGCCTTCGGGCCGGCTTTTTTTATGGGACAAAACACGACGCAAAGTTAGCGCGGAAGATGATCGCGCCAACTCGACGGCAGAAGGCCCGCCGGATCGGGCAATTCGACGCCTAGTATATGGCGAGCGAGGAGCACGAAGAGCCAATATAGGACGATAAGCCCAACAGCGATTCCGCTCGTAGTCCGCAGAAATACCGCCATGGTCGATCTGACCTCGCTTTGCGCGGTCGTCCTCGGAGCCTATTCGATTTGTGTTAGAAAATCCCTAACAATTTGCGTCCGCGCTGTCCGGCCGTGAGGAGCGCCGGTGCTGGCGACCGAGACAGATGGAGCTTCGCGTCCCGCGCCTCATTCCCGCAGTAAGGGTTGCTTCTGCCGATCTCTTGGCTGAGCCTTTTGCCGATCAGGCCGCTTTTTCACGCACTGAACTCGGCAACGGCTCAGCATCCGAACCTTCCGCGGACGTCGTTGCGCGCCTGAGAGAGGACTGAAGCATCAGCGGCGGAATTTCAATCGCTCCGTCTGAGGCCAGTTCGGCGAAGTCGAATAAGCGGGGGCTTGGCGCGTCGAATTGCTCACTTTGAGCAAGCCGAGCAAACTGGTCCTGAGCTTCCTTGATCTTCAGAAGCGGATCCAAGCCAAATACGAGCTTCAATTGCTCGGCCGACAGGGACGCTGCTGCGCGCCGCGCGAGGAGTCGCGCGAGATGGCGCAGGCTCAGTTCCGAGCTCTTCCGAAATCGCGCTCCGGCCTGGATTGCGGCGTTTTGCCTGGCGCCTTCCGCTGCAGAGTCGTAGGCAGCGAGAACCTGATCCTCGAAATCGGAATTTCTGCGAGCGCTGGAAAGTTCGGGCGCCGCCGCCTTCGCAAATTGAACGAACATCACCCATGCGTCCAATTCGCCGAGGCGTCCTTTGGCGCTATTGAAACACTCGAAGATCAGCCGCGCGCATTCCCCCCGGCGCGCCTCCTCCTCCTCCCTATAAAGATTGATCCGCTCGTCCACTTCGTCGGCCCAGACTTGACTGCGCTCGATAAAGCTGGCCTCCGGGATATGAAGGGCCGCTTCCGTCGCAATGCCCGTTTTTGGCGCTATGGCCAAGATCATAGAAGCCTAGGGCGATGCACCCGGATTCGCCATTCGTCGGCGGGATAGTATTGGCGGTCTAAGTAGGTAATTCCAAAGGCCTTCTGCGCGGGCATAGTCAATTGGCGATGGGCGGCGTAGTCTCGGAGCACGTGATTTGAGAGTCATATCTCGCTTCTGGAGTTACGCCGCGGCTTCGAAAGACGCCCGGCAGCGGCGGCGCGGCTGACCACGGATGTAGTGGCGGCCGCGCCGGTGTATTTTGCGTGATGAGTCGGAAAATGACCGGAAGCCGCAGGTTCAAGAAGACCCTCAGTTTGACGGACGGCCGCCGGATCGAAGAGCTCAGCGACGCCGCGCGCCTGATCCTCGATCTTTCCGAGGAAAGCAAAGCGAGAGATCATTGGCGGCACGCCGCTCAACTGCTCGCTAAGGCGCAACGGCCGCTGGCGACAGACGCGGCCATCGAGGCTTTCGTCAGCCAATTGGCCTTTGCGCTCGATCTTGAAGGGCTCGTTTCGCCAGGCCCATTTGAAGCCCGGCAATTCTCCCGTCTCTTGGGTTCGGCGAAGGAAGGCCTTCCGGCGTAACCGTCAGTCAGTTGGCCGGCCGTCGGCCGCGCCAACGCGCTGGAACGGCCGTTCAGGGGAAAAATAATCTGAGGCCGGTCGCGAATTTCGCCGCGATGCCGGCGATGATCGCCGCGCAGACGCCGAACACGATCCAGTCGGTGCGGTTGCTTGTTGCGCTCGCGCTTGGCCGGGCGCTTCTACAGCGATCGGCCCGAGAACCCGCTGCGAAATTTCGATCGAACTCGATGCCGAGGCGCGCCATGGAGGAGCCTTTCCGAAAAGGACAGAGCCGGCGCTGCGCTGTTTCAATCTGGAGCAATGCGGCTCTTTTCCCAGCGTCTCTCAATCGCCGTGCCAAGCGTTTCGGCGAGACCCGCACTGGCGCCCTGCTTGCTTGCGCTCTCAGCGAGGCGGCTTTCGGCCCCACATCTTTAGGCCGCTTCGACAACTATGCCGGTCTCAACAGACCGGCTTTTTTTAAGGCGGCCGTCCCGAGGCTTCGGCCTGGGCGATCCAATCTTCCGGCCACGCGGAGAGCGCAGACCGTCGAGAGCCAAACCATTCGGGCGGCTTAATCGGCTGCGGCGATCAGGAATAATGGTCGATCAGCGCCAGGGCCAGAAACGTGGCCAGAGCCCATGCGATGAACGACAACCATCGAATGGGATCGCGTTGGCGATAATCCTCGACGGGCTCAGGCCTCGGCGGCCTCTTGGCGGGATAGATTAACATTGCCGGCGCCGAGCTTCGCGGCCGAGGACGTTTCGAGACGGCGAAAGGGTCGTCGCCGCCGCGGCCGCCATCAGCAGCGCACGAGCCTCGGCAAAAGCGGCTTCTTGAATCTCAGCGACCGTCGCGGCGTTGTCCAGATCGACTCTGACCTCGATCTCAACGCCGCATTCCTGATCGTATCCCATTCGATCGAGGATGATCTGAACTTTAACGGTTCGACAGCGGATCTCGCGACAATAGTCGCCGATAAGGCGGATATTCGCCTCGACGACTGCATAGGACATGAAGCGTCCTCCAGCCGCATCGCTGCAGCGCGCTCCCCAGCCCGAATCAGCACGCCGAGCGTATGGGCGGCGATTTCAAGAGGCAACCCTTGTCCGACATTCGCCACATGCATTTCGAGGCCGCCGCGGGATACTTTCTCCAGGACGGCCTGCTTAGCGCCGCCGCCGCACGCGCACAGCCTGGTAGGGCTTGCCGGGCAAATGAATCCCGAACGCCGCCTCGGGCTTTCCTCCGCGCATGACGCCGCCGCGCTGGCGCAAAGCCGGAGAAACCGGCAGAGGCGTCTTTTCGAGCGGCGTGATCGTCATCTGCCACGTATCGATGAGATCGATGTCGTAGTCGCCATCCTCGGTCGGCAGGCCGACCGCCCATTGCCGCGGCTGGTGCTCGCCGAAATAGATAAAGCGGACATCCCCGTCGACGGCGCCCGAAACCCGCGCAAACTCCCATCGCTCCTCCGCCGCGATCGGCGTGAGGCCATTTTTGACGTCCTGCTCGATCAGCTCGCGCAAGAAGCCGATCCGCTTCCAGCTCTCGCCGCGCAACGCCCCGCCTTTCGCCCACCAAAGCAGGTCTTGCGGATGCATGTAGGTCTCGCCATGCCCGGCATAGCCGCCGCGCATTACGGTCGTCCAGAACCTGTGCACGAGCTCGCGCGCCGAAATATTGCCCCAGGGTCGCGGAATATCGCCCTCATATTCCGGCTCGTCGTTAACGATCGGCTTGCCCCATTCCGCGCGCCATTCCGCTGTCCGCTTGACATCCCAATTCTGGATACAAACGTGATCCACCCACGGCTTGCGATGATTGAAGTTCATCGACGCTTCGCCATTGTGGATTGATTTCAGGTGACGGTACGGGTCGCATTCTTCGAGGATATGGAAATACCGATCCCATTGCGCAATCGGCTTGCAGTCAAGGAGAAAGTCATATTCGTTGGCGAGCGACCACCAGACGTTCGAATAGGCGGCGAGCCGCGCCGCCAGATAGCGGACATAGCGAAAATCCCGCTCCGCGCCCATGTCGCAATAGCCCCAGCGATCGTAAGGGTGGAAAATGATCACGTCGGCTTCGATGCCGAGGTCGCGTAGCGCGCCGATCTGGGTTTCGAAATGGCGGAACATCGCCGGGTTCGGCCGGTCGAAATCTTCTTTTCCGTCCTCGCCGGCCAGGAAGGCGCGGTGCAGCGGCTCGTTCTCGTTGTAGATATAATGCTTGGGGAACGCCCCCATTCGGATCTTGTTGAAGCGCGTCTTGGCCAGCGTCCGCAAGGTTTGCGCCTGCATGTCCAGCGGTTGATGCGTCCACGCGTAGCAGGTCGTGCCGAACGGGAAATAAGCCGTTCCATCGGCATAAGCGAAATGGAAACGGTTCCTCACCCGCACCGGCCCGTGCTGGCCGGCTCTCGCCGACGCGCAGAAAAATGCGCCGCGCCTTCCATCGAGCTCCGGCGCGGTTGAGGACGTCGCGAAGGTCCACGCGCCTTCAGCATCCGGCATAAATCGCACGCGATAAGCGCCATCGCCATCATAGAAGCCCGGGACCTTCACCTGGCGCGCGCCGAAAAAGAACGTCGCGTCGAAAGTCACATCGAGATAGGGATTGCCCGCTGACGGGCCTGCGAACGACCCCTCGAAAACATCCCATTTGGCGACGCTCGTTTCAGCCATTCCTTTTCCCCTTGAGCCGGCCCGCGCCGCTTCATTCCTTGACTGCGCCGGCGGTGAGCCCGCTGACGAAATAGCGCTGAAAGATCATATAGACGATCGTCGCTGGCAGGACGGTCATGACGATCGCGGCGTTGAGCTGACCGTAATCGTTGGCGAATTGGCTTTGGAACGACATGAGGCCGAGGGGGAGGGTCCAGGTGGTCTTGTCCTGAAGGATCACCAGCGCCATGGCGAATTCGTTCCAGGTGGCGACGAAATCCAGGATCAACAGCGCCGCCAAGGCCGGAAGCGAGAGAGGGAGAAAAATTCGCCAAAAGATCGCGAAATGGGAGGCGCCGTCAATCAGCGCGGCCTCGCTGAGCTCCTTCGGAAGGTCCTTGAAGAAGCCGTTCAGGACAAAAACCTGATAGGGAACGCCAAAGGCGAGGTACG
>DATGLU010000006.1:0-8304 GCA_035294045.1 Roseiarcus sp.
GCGGAGCGCAGCGGAGCGACGCGCGAAGCGCGCTTGGCCTTGAGGCCCGCTTGCGGCTCAGGCAGCGCGGCGCCAGGGGATTAGCCCTATAAGAAGCCCGGCGCTCCGTCCCGACGGCCATCCTTGAGTTCCCGCCGCCTCCGCGCATAATCGGCTCCAACGATCGCAGGCCGAGCGCCGGCCGCCGGACAAAGGGAAGGAACCCCGATGCGCATCACACTCCTCGCCGCCGCTTGTTTGGCCTCGGCCGCCGTCGCCCTCCCGGCCCAGGCCGCCGATTGCACGATCGCGATCGGCATGGTGATGGAGCTGACCGGCCCGGCCGGCGCTTATGGCCAGGCCGGCGCCAAGGCCGTCGACATGGCTTTGCGCGATTTCAACGAGGCGGGCGGCGTCAACGGCTGCAAGATCGTCGCCGACACGCGCGACAGCCAGAGCCAGGGCGCGGTCGCCGTGGACCAGGCGACGCAGCTCGTCAACATCAAGAAAGTGCCGGTGATCATCGGCGGGATCATCTCCTCGGTCTCGATCCCGATCTTGACCTCGGTCACCGCGCCGGCCGGCGTGGTGCAGGTCTCGCCTGCTTCGTCCTCGCCGACCCTGACCGAGCTCGCCCGCTCCGGCAAGACCAACGGCGTCTTCTTCCGCACCATCACGTCCGACGCCCTGCAAGGCACGGCGGCGGCGAAATACGCGATCGACCAGGGCCTGAAGAAGCTCGCGATCATCCACGTCAACAACGATTTCGGCGTGAACATGGTGCGAGAGTTCAAAGCGACTTACGAGAAGCTCGGCGGGACGATCGCCTCGATCACGCCGTACAACGAAAAGCAATCGAGCTACACGGCCGAGGCCAACGCCGCGATGGCCGGTGACCCCGAGGCCTTGTACCTCGTCTCCTATCCGGTCGACGGCGCGACGATCGCCCGCGCCTGGATTTCGAATGGCGGGCCGCAGAAATTCCTGCTCAATGACGGCATGAATTCGAGCGATTTCATCAAGGCGGTTGGCGCGAAATACCTCGACAACGCCTATGGCACATCGTCGGGGACGAGCGAGACCGCCTCGACCGACTACTTCAACAAGAACTTCGAAGCGTTTTCGGGCGGGATCAAGCCGGACGCGCCGGCCGCCGACAGATCGTACGACGCCGGCGCGATCGTCGCGCTCGCCATCGCCAAGGCGGGCAAGCCCGAGCCGGCTGCGATCAAGGCGGCGATTCGCGAGGTCGTCGCCCCCGACGGCGCGTCGATCCATGCCGGCAAAGAGGAATTCGCCAAGGCCCTGGCGCTGATCAAGGAAGGCAAGCCGATCAAATATGAAGGCGTGATCGGCCCGATCAGCTTCGACCAATATGGCGACATTACCGGGCCGTTCCGCCTGTGGCGGATCGAGAATGGCGAGGTGAAGACGGTCGGCGAGATGAGCGCCGACGAGGTGGCGAAGATCAAAGCGCAGTTGGGGAAGTGAATCCATCCCTTCTCCCCGCCTTGCGGGGAGAAGGGGAGGCCTCACCCCGCGGCCGCGGCGGCCAGCTTCTTCTTGATCTCGCCCTTGAGCGCGCGTGCGCCGGCGGAGAGTTCGCTGTCGGCGGCTTTCAGCAGGAAATTGTCCAACCCGCCGCGGTGCTCGACCGAGCGCAGCGAGGCCGCCGCGACGCGCAGGCGCACCGAGCGGCCGAGCGAATCGGAGATCAGCGTGACGTTGCAGAGATTCGGCAAGAAGCGCGTGCGCGTCTTGCGATTGGAATGGCTGACCTTGTTGCCGGTCTGAACGGCCTTGCCGGTCAATTCGCAACGGCGTGACATAGCGCTTTGCTTCCCTTGAGCGAAATGGGATTCCTTAAGAAGGCCAGGGAGATAAACGCCTCAAAGGGCCGCCCGAAAGCGTCCCGCCGCTTGATGTCCCGGCTTCTAGGGTCGCGGGTCTATAGGGGAACGAGGCCGGAGCGTCAAGCAAAGCGCAAGCGCTCGCCCGGCGACCGGGCGCCGACTATAAGCCGGCCATGGCGTCCGATGACCGCTTAAACCAAGCCTATGCGCATTGCGAGAGCCTGTGTCGCGATCATGACCGCGACCGCTGGCTCGCGGCTTTGTTCGCGCCGGCCGCCGCGCGGTCGCATCTCTTCGCCCTTTACGCCTTCGCCTACGAAGCCGCCCGGCTGCCTGAGATCGTGCGCGAGCCGGCCGCCGGCGAAATCCGCCTGCAATGGTGGCGCGAGGCGCTCGGCGGCGCGCGGCGCGAGGAAGCTGCGGGCTCGCCGGTCGCCGCGGCGCTCGGCGACACGATCGAGAGGTTCCGCCTGCCGCTCAAGGCCTTCGACGATCTCCTCGCCGCCCGCGCCTTCGATCTTTACCGCGATCCGATGCCCGATCTTGCCGCCTACGAGACCTATTGCGGCGAGACCTCGTCGCTGATTTTCAGACTGGCCGGGCTGATCCTCGGCCATGGCGAGCGCGGCGGCGCCGAGGCCGCCGGCCATGCCGGGGTCGCCTATGCGACGGCCGGGCTGCTCCGCGCTTTGCCGATCGCCAGCGCGCGCGGCCAAATCTACCTGCCGCTCGACGTGCTGGAGAAAAATGGCGTCTCGCGCGAGGACGTGATCGGCCGCCGCGATACGCCGCAACTCCGCGCGGCTTTGCGGGAGATGCGCGCGCTCGCCCGCGCTCATTGCGAGAAAGCCTTGTCGGCGAGGTGGCCGGAGGCGATCGCCGCCGCCTTCCTGCCGCTGGCGCTCGTCCCGCTCTATCTCAAGCAAATGGAGCGGCGCGACTACCGTCCCTTCGAGACGCCCGTCGAAACCCCGCAATGGCGCCGACAATGGGCCTTGTGGCGCGCGGCGCGGCGGTACTAGAGGCGCAACCCTTCTCCTGAAGGGCCCCTTCGGGAGAGGGGCGTTTTCAGCGGTTCATCGCCAGATAGGCTGAGGCCACGGCGGCGTCGATGTCGGCCGGAACGGGGACGACGCAGTGGTCCTGTCCCAGCCCGCCGCGCGCGACGCGCTCGAGGCAGCGCGCCTGCAGCGTGAAGCCGAGATCCATCGATTCGACCGAGTTGCCGAGCGGCCGCGGCCCGGCGAGATTGGCCATATGACCGGCGCCGAGAATGTGAATCGCCCGGCCGTCGGCGAGGCGCAGCGTCTCGATCCCCTCGCTGGGATAGACATCCGCGCCGATCACCGAGGCATGCGCGCGCAGGCCGGCGACGTCGATCTCATGAGGCAAATGGCCGCCATTCATCAAGATCGCGCCGTTCTTGATCAGCGGCAGATCGGCGGCGGTCAGCACATCCTTCGCGCCGGTCACGGTGATCAGCACGTCGGCGCTGCGGATCGCCGCCTCGCGCAGCGGCGTGGCGAAGCCGTCGAGATGGGCTTCGAGCGTCGTCACCGGATTGGCGTCGACGACGCTCACCGCGCTGAATGCATTGCGGAAGCAGGCGGCGACGCCGCGCCCGCAGGCGCGCCATAGCCGAACACCGTGGCGCGCTTGCCGTTGGTCGAGCGATTGGTGAAGCGCAGGTAGCTTTCGAACAGGCTTTGGCCGACGGCGTGGCGGTTCTCGGCGAATTGCTTGATCGGGCTGTCGTTGATGACGAGGACCGGAACCTTGATCTTGTCGCGCAAAGGCGCGAGCCGGGCGCGGCCGGTCGTCGTCTCCTCCGTGCCGCCGCGCAGCCTGGCGTAGCCGCGCGCTGCGACGCGGGCGAAGAGATCGCCGCCATTGTCGAGCAGCAGGTCGGGCTCCTCGGCGATGATCGCGTCGAGAAAACGCTCATGCGCTTGCGTCTCCGTCGTACGCTCCCCGATCACGCTGACGCCGCGCCCGCGCAAATATTCGACGGTCTCAGGCTGCGTCGAATTGAGATTGCCGGTCGAGACGACGCGCGCGCCGCCGGCTGCGAGCGTCGTCAGCAGGGCCGCCGTCTTCGGCTCGAGATGAATCGCCGTGCCGATCGTCAGGCCGTGGAACGGCCTTTCACGCTGGAATTCCGCCATGGTCGCGGCGAGCAGGCGGCAGCTTGAGACGATCCAGTCGATGCGGGTGAGCGCGTCGGAAGCGGGCATGAGGGAGCTCCTGGGACGTGGGAGACTAAGAAGAGGGCGGCGACCGCTCAATCACCGGTCATTTGCGAGGAGCCATAGGGCGCCCCTTCGCGCGCCCGTCATTTGGACGCCCGGTCAACGGCCGGGCTATGGCGGCGAAGCAATGACCACGAAGGATGTCGTACCCTTTTCACGTCGCGCGAGGCGGCAGCCGCTCGAAGCTCGGCAAGCCGTCCGGGATATGATGGAAAGCCTGTTTGTCGATCGTGAAGATCGCCATCTTCGGCGCGCCGTAGAGGCGCGGATCGTCGAGCGTGCCGATTTTCAAAATGACCGCGTCCAAGCCCGGCCGACGGGTGATCAGATGGGCGCCGCATTCGGCGCAGAATTCCCGCGTCACCGGCTTGTCGAGATCGCTTCGCGCGAATTGCTTGGGCGTTCCTTTGCTGTAACGGAATCCGCCGGTCGGCACGACCATGAACATATTTGGCGAGCCGCCGCTGAAATATTGGCATTCGCGGCAATGGCATTGCGCTTTCAAGATCGGCGCGCCTTCCGCGACATAGCGCAATGCGCCGCAATAGCATCCGCCTTCAAACCTCATCGCGTCCCTCATCGGCTCCTTGAATAAAGGATATTACGGCGGGCGTTTGCGATGCGAAAGGATGTGGCGGCTTGCCTTGGGCCTTTAGGCGCCTGCGGCGCGATCCCTTGGCGGACGTTTCTTATTCGGCTGCGGAGGACACGACGGATTGTCGCTCGTCGAGCCAGGCGCGCAGGTCCCTTTCCGCCCGCGCCGACAACGCCCGCTTGCGCGCCAATCCGCGCTCCGGCCCGCGCAACCGCTTGCCCTCCGCGTCGACGCGCGGCTCGGCGATCCGCGGGAACAGGCCGAAATTGACGTTCATCGGCTGGAACGAGCGCGGGCCGGAATCGATCGTCTCGATGTGGCCGCCGGTAATGTGGTTCATCAGCGCGCCGATCGCCGTGGTTTGCGGCGGCAGGGAAATCGGCCGGCCGAGCCGCTCGGCCGCCGCCATGCGGCCGGCGATGAGGCCGATCGCGGCGCTCTCGACATAGCCTTCGCAGCCGGTGATCTGGCCGGCGAAGCGCAGGCGCGGCATCGCTTTCAGGCGCAAGAGCGGATCGAGCACGCGCGGCGAATTGAGGAACGTGTTGCGATGGAGCCCGCCGAGCCGGGCGAATTCGGCGCGCTCCAGTCCAGGGATCAGCCGGAAAATCCGCGTCTGCTCGCCATATTTCAGCTTGGTCTGGAAGCCGACCATGTTGAACAAAGTGCCGAGGGCGTTGTCCTGGCGAAGCTGTACGACCGCGTATGGCTTGACGTCCGGCCGGTGTGCGTTGGTCAGGCCGACCGGCTTCATCGGGCCGTGGCGCAATGTTTCCCGTCCTCGCGCGGCCATCACCTCGATCGGCAGGCAGCCGTCGAAATAAGGCGTTGATTCGAATTCCTTGAACTCGATCTTCTCGCCGGCGAGCATCGCGTCGACGAAGGTTTCGTACTGGTCGCGATCGAGGGGACAATTGACGTAATCGGCGCCCGTGCCGCCGGGGCCGGCTTTGTCGTAGCGCGATTGCAGCCACGCTTTGTTCATGTCGATCGAATCGCGATGGACGATCGGCGCGATCGCGTCGAAAAAAGCGAGCGCGTCTTCGCCGGTCAGATGGCGGATCGCCTCGGCGAGGGCCGGCGAGGTCAGCGGGCCGGTGGCGACAATCACGCTGTCCCAGTCCTCGGGCGGAAGGCCGGCGATCTCGCCGCGCTCGATCGCGATCTCCGGGCGCGCGGCGATCGCGGCCTCGACCGCGGCGGAAAAGCCGTCGCGGTCGACCGCCAATGCGCCGCCGGCCGGCACTTGATGCGCGTCGGCCGCCGCCATGATCAGCGAATCCATGGCGCGCATCTCGCGATGGATGACGCCGACCGCGTTCGTCTGCGAATCGTCCGAGCGGAACGAGTTGGAGCAGACGAGCTCGGCGAGGCCGCCGGTCTTGTGCGCCTCGGTGCCGCGCAAGGGGCGCATCTCGTGCAGGACGACCGGAACGCCGGCTTTGGCGATCTGCCAGGCGGCTTCCGAGCCGGCGAGGCCGCCGCCAATGACATGGACGGGCTTCATGAAAATGAATTGGGCTTTTCGAGGGGAGCCGTCAATGCGCCGGGTCGGGGAGAATGACCGCAAATAAAAAGCGCCCGCCGGGGGAGGATCCGGCGGGCGCCTGAGACGCGGACGGGGGAGGCTTTGGGAGGGAGGAGGGAAGCCTCCGGCCGGCCGCGAAACCGGTTTGGTTACGCCGATGCAGAGGCGCTCTGGCGTACGATGAATTCGATATCGCCGCGGCGGATGCCGATATCGTTCAGTTCGCGGTCGCTGAGCTGGGCGAGCTCCTTGACGGCTTCGCGGTGGCGCAGCCAGGCGTTGAGCTTCTCGGCGAGGGTCTTGAAGGGGGTCATTGTCATGCTCCTGATGTTTTTTGTTCTTGCGGGTCGGTCGGACTTGTCAGGCGCGGCGCTCATTGCTGTTCGCTCGGCCTGACGCGGTGCAACATAGGCTTGCGCGGCTCTGATGTGTAGAGCGATCTTTCGCCGTCAGATATGTTCTGTACGCATGACTTGCTCAATCAAATTTTAATTAATTGAGGAAATCCGGCTGTTCCTTCAAGGCATATACCCGAAGTTAAGTTGTTGAAATCGGCGCGCTGAATTCTTCAGGGCCATTTAGGAATGCGAAAATTTCATGACAAGGAAATGTTGCAACGCAACATAAATTGCCGCTTCTCAAGGGGAATGCGGCGGAAAACGCGCTCGCTCAGCCTAGCTGGCATGTCAGCGATGGCGGGACGCTGAGATAGGCGCTCAGGGCCGGTAAAGCAAGAGGCTCGCCCAGCCTTCGAGGTCCAATCGCTCGACCAGGCGGAAATTCTGCGCCCGCCAGGCGGAGAGCACGCCCGCGACATCGGCGGCGAGCAGGCCGGAGACGATCGCTTCGCCGCGCGGCGCGGTCAGCGTCGCGACCGAAGGGGCGAGCAGCCTTAAAGGACGGGCCAAGATGTTGGCGAAGACGAGGTCGTAAGGGGCTCGTTCGCGCAGGTCGCGGCGCTCCACGCCGCGCGAGAGGAGCGGGCGGACAAGCCCGGAAACCCCGTTGAGCCTGGCGTTGGCGGCGGCGGTGGCCACCGCGACGGGATCGATATCGCCCGCCGCCACAGGCCGGCGCAGAGCCTTGGCGGCGGCGATCGCCAGCACGCCGGTCCCGCAGCCGATATCGAGGATGCGGGCCGGCCGGCGGCGGCGCAGCACGCGCTCCAGCAGGAGCAGGCAGCCGCGGGTGGTGCCGTGATGGCCGGTGCCGAAGGCGAGCGCCGCCTCGATCTCGATGGCGATGGCGTTCGGCCGGACGCGGGCGCGGTCGTGCCCGCCATGGACGAGAAACCGTCCGGCTTTGACCGGCGCCAGACCGGCCAGCGAATTGGCGACCCAATCGGCCTCTTCCGTGCGGGAGAATTCGACCCTGCTCGCCGCCTCTTCGCCGCCTGCGGCGGCGACAAGGTCGCGCAGCGCATCCTCGTCGGGTTCGAAGCCGAAATAGGCTTCGACGATCCAGGCGCGCTTCCCCTGCGGCCCATCCGCGCTCTCGAAAGCGCTCGCCGCCGCCTCGGCCGGCTCGAAACTCTCGACGATCAGGTCGACGATGGCGCGGGCGCGCGCTTCGTCGCAGACGAGGCGCAGGCGGTGGGCGGCGTTGTTGGGCGGCAGGCCTTCGAGCATGGGACGGGGTCAGTTGCGGAGGGCGCGGTCTTAATGCGGATTTGAGGGGCTGCAAAGACGGCAGCGGGCTGGGCGCTGACCTTCGGGCGCGGCGTAGCCTGAGCCGCGGGCGGCCCTCAAGGCCAAGCGCGCTCCGCTGCGCTTCGCGAGCCTTGACCGCCGCCCGCGGCTCAGGCTCGTTGGCGACCAAGAACCTTGGTGATGAAACCGTCGGAAACCGACGCTTTCATCACCAAGGTTCTTGGTTGCAAAAAAAGCCGCATCGGACCGGGCTCGTCACCCGAAGGGCCGAAACGAAGTGGAGGAGTGTCCATAGCCCGCGGCTCCGCGGAAAAAAGAAAAGCCGCCGCGCTTCGGACGGGCTATGGACACTTGACGAGGCCGGGCCGATGCGGCGCCGCGGCTCTTGCCTTTTGGGCGCTACCGGTCACGAGTGGGAAAGGCGGCTCGTCATGTCATCTCAACCAACGTC
>DATGLU010000007.1:0-2118 GCA_035294045.1 Roseiarcus sp.
GTGCGGGGACGGCGATGGTGTCGATCAACAGCGACACCACCTGCAGCACCGGATAATGGCGCAGATACACCCGGGTGCGGTCGTTGCCGTCGAGCCGCTCCATGACGAGGCGCGGCGTCAGCGACGGCCGGCCGAGATAAGCGGCGATGGCGCCGCTGACATCGGTGATCAGCCGCGCGATCAGCGCGTCATCGCTCGAACCGATGCCGCTCGAGCCGGACAGCCAGGTTTTGAGGTCAGCGAGCGTAGCAAGATCGGATGCGGCCATCTTTCAGCTCCTGATATCCGTCGGCCGATTCCAGCGCCGGCGGCGGCGCCGCGCCCAACGCGCCCCGGCCGATTTGTCATGTTCGGCGATTTCGACAAAGCCGAAGCATTCGAGCAGCAGCGCGCCGGTTTCGGCGTCCACGTCGTAGATGCCATCGCGCGCTATGATGACGACGCCGGCGACGCACGGGTCGCCGACGCCTGGTGGCGCTTTGAGCTTCATGGATGGCCTCGTGAATTTTTTGAATCTATGAAAGGCTGGATCGCTTCGCTGCGCTCGCGATGACGTTGCCGTCATTGCGAGGCGCCCCAACGGCGCGACGAAGCAATCCAGGACTTTTGACGAATAATCCGCGGAGGCGAGCCCGAAGCGACGCTTAGTCGGGCACGAAAATACCTTCGTCGAGCGCCCACAGACACATGCCGGCATCGCCGGCTTGTGGATACCAGCGCGAAGCCGCGATCGATTCAAGCGCTTGTCGAGCTTCCTGTGGCGCCACCGCAAGCGTGGCTTTCGCGGCTTTTAGCCTTACCTGCATGTTGGGATGTCCAAAGAGCGGCAAGAGTGCCCGCCGTTGGTCGCCAGGGCGATTTTTGAGTTCTTCTGCCACGGTTTGCATTTGCACGAAAAGACGGTTGATTTTCGCGATATCCCCCATCGCGCTGTCCTTCTCAGCCTCATCCTGCTCGATCGCCATCGCTGCAAAACGCGCAACAAGTTGAGAAACAGTGAGGCCGCTATATTGTCCTTCGCTCATGGCCGAAGAACTCCGAACTTGAAAAGAGCAATCTTGGCGATCCGCACACGTTCATTCCAGTTTTTTCCACGCAGATATTGCCGAGGCGATAACCCTCCGAAATTCTCATTCCGCGTTTGATACCAACTCGTAATTTCCCAATGCTTCAATGTCGAGATACGCAGCCTGTTTTCCGGACCGTCAACCAGGTCTTTTGGAAACCCATCCTGGAGAGCCGGCGATTGCTCCACCGGATGATGAATATGACACGGGTCCCTATTTCTTCCTCCCCCTGAAAAGGGGGAGGTCGGCGGCTGCAAGCCGCCGGGTGGGGGTCAAACCTCGACGTTCGTGCTGGATGTGACCCCTCCCTCGGCGCGCTGCGCGCGCCGTCCCTCCCCTTTCAGGCGGGAGAAAATTCCCCAGCCTGGCATAAAGTCCGCTAATAGAGCCAGTCACTTTGGCACAAAAACGCCGCGATCAAGATTCCACAAGCACATGCCCGCGTCCCCGGCCTGTGGCTGGCGACCACATTGCTGAATGCGCTGCAGCATTTGACGCGCTGCGTCTGGCGATATGGCAAGCGTCAGCTTAGCCGCCATAAGCCGGACCTGCATGTTCGGATGATTATAAAGTGCAAACAACGCATCTCTCTTGTCCCCAGAGCGGACTTTCAGTTCCTGCTCCACGTTTTTCATCTCTGTAGCAAGCCGGTTGTACTCCGCATTTTTCCCATAGGCGCCTTCTCGGATAACGTTGTTTTGCCGAATTCCGAGAGTAGCAAACCGCTGTACCAATTGATCGATACTGAGGTCGCGAAGATTGACGCTATTCATGGTTGGGTTACTCCGTACAGAATGAGCGCCATCTTGCCAACCCGCATTCGCTCATTCCAGTTCTTACCTCTCAAATAGTCCCTCGGTGAGAGCCAATCGAAATCTGGATTTGACCTAGAGTACCATCCGTTGATCAACCAGTGCTTCAACGTCGGTATTTGCACCAGATTATCCGGCCCATCGATCATGTCGGCGGGGAAACCGTCCTGCGCGGCTGACGTTTGCTCGACGATGTGATGGATATTGTATCCGCCTTTTGGGCTAGATGCATCCTGCTG
>DATGLU010000008.1:0-3132 GCA_035294045.1 Roseiarcus sp.
GCGCGCCGAACTGCGCTACGGCTTCATGGAGCATCCGGACGTTCCCGCAGCGCTCGCCGAGAGCAAGGCGCTTGGCTGCGAGATCGATCTTGACGACGTGACCTACTATGTCGGCCATGAGACGATCGTGCCGCGCGAGGACGGCAAGGGCCTTCCGCGCTGGCAGGAGGCGCTGTTCGCCGCGATGGGCCGCAACGCCGCGCGGATCAGCGACTTCCTGCAATTGCCGAACGATCAGGTCGTCGAAATCGGCCGGCAGATTTCGATTTGAGAGGCAGCGGCCTTTTTAAACGATCGCGCTTGTTTATGGCCTGCGCAATCGCAATTGTAGCCGCGCCTCCCCTTTTTCTGTGTTTCCCTGTATCCCGAAGCAAAGTATGGGTTCGCCGTGGATTGTGATCCGAATCTGATCAACGCCCTCGAGCCTAGCCAACTGAGCGAAGCGACGCGCCGCGCGCTGCCGCGCCGAAAACTCGGCCGGAGAACCGTCGCCGTGCTGATCGCATTGCTCGTCTATGTGCTGATCACCGTCTCGATCGTCGGCTCCGCCTTCATCCATGCGGTAACGGCGCGCGCGCCCTAGCGCCGAGCGCTCTGACCGCTGACATTCGCCAAACGCGTCTGCGGGCCAACGCGCCGAGGACAAGGCCGACGACCCGTCACATCCGGATCAGCCCTGCTCTCCCGCCTTTTGAAACGCCCTTGACGCTCAGCTCCGCCTGCCGTATTTAAGTAATCACTTAAATACAGAATCAAAGGCGATGCCCGCCGACCCGCTGAGCGCAACCTTCAAGGCTTTGGCCGATCCGACCCGGCGGGCGATCCTGGCTCGTCTTTCGGCCGGCGAATCGTCGGTCCTCGACCTCGCCGCCCCTTTCGCGATGAGCCTGCCAGCCGTGTCGCAGCATCTGAAAGTGCTCGAACAAGCCGGCCTGATCAGCCGCGGCCGCGAAGCGCAGTGGCGGCCCTGCAGGCTCGAAGCCTCGGCGCTGAAAGAGGCGACCGATTGGCTCGACACATACCGGCGGTTCTGGGAAGGCAGCTTCGACCGGCTCGACCGCTATCTCGATTCAATCGATGCGGAAGGAGAAAAAAGATGGCGACGCTTAAAGTGACGGCGAGCGCGCCGCCGGACCAGCCGACGATCACGATGGAGCGCGAATTCGCCGCGCCGCCCGAGGCCGTTTTTCGCGCCTTTTCCGATGCCGAAGCATTGCGGCTATGGTACGGCCCAGACGGCTTCTCGATCACGGTGATCGCGATGGATTTCCGCGTCGGCGGTCTGTTCCGCTTCACGATGCATGCGCCGGATGGAACCGATTTTCCGAACCGCATCCGCTATCGCGAGATCGCGCCCTTCGAACGCCTGTCCTATCGGCACGGCGTCGACAGCGACGACGACCCCAACGCCTTCGAAGTGGTCAATGTCTTCACGCGAATCAGCGACAAGCGAACCCTTCTGGTGCGAACGGCGACGTTCCCGTCGATCGACGCGCGCAACGCGGTGATGAAATTCGGCGCGGTCGAATTGGGCATGCAGACGATCGAGAAACTCGCGGCCTATCTGGAGGCGCTCGGCGCCTAATCGCCGAGGATTTCGCGCGAAAGCCTGATCTTCGACAAGCGGACACCAAAAAGTCACATTTCCGTCGTCTCGGCTGCGCCCGGATCAGCCGATCGGATCGCCGCGATCCGACCATCCACACAGGAAGACGCCGTGCGCCGTTTGTCCGAGGAGGATCGCCAATTGATCGGCCGCGTCGTTCAGGCGCGCGGCTCGGAGGCGAAATCGGCCGGCGGCAAAAACGCCGACCGCTCGGCTTTGCTCGATTTCAAAAATCTGCCGGGCTTCGCCGAGCAGACGATGCTGCGAGCCGCCGCCTCGGCCATGGGCCTGCGCGATCCTTATTTTCTCGTCCATGAAGGCGACGCCGGCGCCGAGACGGTGATCGATGGCCGGCGCATGGCCAATTTCTCTTCCTACGATTATCTCGGCCTCAATCATCATCCCGCGGTGCGCGACGCCGCCAAAGCCGCCATCGACCGCTACGGCGTTTCGCCGTCGGCGAGCCGGCTGGTCGCCGGCGAGCGGCCGATTCATCGCGCGCTCGAAACCGCCTTGGCCGACCACTACAGCCAGGAAGCCTGTGTCACCTTTGTCAGCGGCCATGCCGCCAATGTCGCGACGATCGGCGCGCTGCTCGGGCCGCGCGATCTCATTCTGCACGACGCCCTCGCCCATAACAGCATCGTCATGGGCGCGCTTCTGTCGCAAGCCCAGCGCCGCGCCTTCGCGCATAACGACATGGCCGGGCTTGACGCGACGCTGACCGAGATCAGGGGCCAGTACGAGCGCGTGCTGATCGCCGCCGAGGGCCTCTACAGCATGGACGGCGATGTCTGCGATCTGCCGGCCCTCATCGAGATCAAGCAACGTCATCAGGCCTGGCTGATGGTCGACGACGCGCATGGGCTCGGCGCGCTCGGCGAGCGCGGCTTCGGCGTGTTCGAGCATTTCGGCCTAGCGCCGCACGGCGTCGACATTTGGATGGGCACGCTCTCCAAGACGCTGGCGGCGTGCGGCGGCTATATTGCCGGCCCTTCTATGCTGATCGACTATTTGAAACATGCGGCCGGCGGCTTCGTCTACAGCGTCGCCATGCCGCCGGCGATCGCCGCCGCGGCGCTCAAGGCGCTGGATCTGCTCCATGGCGAGCCGCAGCGAGTCGAACGCTTGCGCGCCAACGGCAAAGCCTTTGTCGAAGCGGCGCGGCGCGCCGGCCTGGATACCGGGGCGAGCGTCGGCGCCTCGATCGTCCCGATCATGACGGGAAGCTCGATCCGCGCCGCGGCCTTGAGCCAAAGGCTCTTCGATCGCGATGTGAACGTGCAGCCGATCATTTATCCGGCGATCCCGGAGAGGCTGGCGCGGCTGCGGTTTTTCCTGAGCAGCGAGCATCGGCCCGAGCAGATCGAAAAGGTCGTCCCGATCATCGCCAGCGAGATCGCGGCCGCGAACGCCATGTCGCTGAAGGCGATGGCGCGCCTCGGTTCGAACGCGTAAGCGCGCTCGGCCATCGGCGAGCGGGCGGGGAACGATCGCGCCAAGGCGACGCTCAGCGAAAGGCGAGC
>DATGLU010000009.1:0-2811 GCA_035294045.1 Roseiarcus sp.
GATCCCTTCGCCGAGCGCATTGCCGGCTTTGACGGCGATCTCCGCTTGACCCGTCATGCGCCCCTCCCCTGCTCGCTTACGAAGAGAGGGATGAGGCTTCAGCGCCGCCGCTTCAAGCACAATTTCGGCCTGCGAATTTCAAATGCGCGCAGCCCGCGCGGGCGTGGATAATTCTTCAAATCCGCTGGCCGCCATCTTGGCGCTGCATTCTCCCGTCTTTAAGCCTTGCCGACTTCCCCGGCCGCGCCGCGCCTTCAAGACGACTGGCGCCGCCCAACCAGGAGACGAATTGACGATGCTTCGCAGCATGTTATTGGCGGCCATCCTTCTCGGCGCCTCGACCGCGGCCTATGCGGATATGGGCACGCCCGAGCAGCGCGCGGCCTGCGCGCCCGACGTCCGCAAGTTCTGCCACAAGGTGAAGGAATCCGACGGCGCCGACGCCTATCTGCAATGCCTCGAACTGAACCGCAGCAAATTGTCCGCGCGCTGCGTCGGCATGCTGCAGAGCTACGGGAAATAGCGGAACGTTTAACCTTGACATGCGATGCACATGTTTTTATGTTTATCGCATGTCTGTTATGATCCAGATTCGTAACGTGCCCGACGGACTCCACCGTCAGCTCAAGTCGCGCGCCGCGTTAGCGGGGATGTCGCTTTCCGACTACCTGCTCAGCGAGATCCGCCAAGTGGCGGCGCGGCCAACTCTCGACGAGATGCGCGCCCGCCTGGAGCGCCGGTCGAGCGTGAACCCCTCCGTGTCGACGGCCGAGCTCATTCGCGCCGAACGCGATAACCGATGATCGTCGTTGACGCTTCGGCGTTTGTCGAGACGCTTCTCCAGACGCCGGCGGCAAAAACGGTCAGCGGGCGGTTGTTCACCTCTCGACAGTCGCTCCACGCGCCCCATTTGATCGATGTTGAAGTCGCACAAACCATTCGCCGCCTTGCGGCGAATGGCGAGATCGAGGCGGAGCGCGGCCGCGCGGCTCTTGTCGATCTCGCCGAATTTCCATTGACGCGATATCAGCATAATTTCCTTTTGCCGCGCATTTGGGCTTTGCGGAACAATGTCACAGCCTACGACGCCGCGTATGTCGCGCTTGCCGAAGCGCTCGACGCGCCCTTGCTCACACGAGACCGGCGTCTGGCGGCCGCCCCCGGCCATCACGCGCAAATCGAAGTGTTCTGAGGCGGGCAAGCGGCGGTCCTTCAGCCGCTCTCGCTGTTGAGTAGACCGGCGATTTGAACGAAAGCCGTCAGCGGCCTAAGCTTCACGGTCAGCGCAAAATGGCGGAGACGGAGGGATTCGAACCCTCGATAGGGCTTTACAACCCTATAACGGTTTAGCAAACCGCCGCCTTCAGCCTCTCGGCCACGTCTCCGCGGAACGGCGCCAAGGCTCTCGCCGGGGCGCGAACGCGCGGCATTTGGCGCATTCGGCGAAGCTTCGTCAAGCGGAAGAGATTTGCCGGCTGTCGGATGGGCGCGAGAATCCGCCCCTGGAGCTCGCCGGCCTTGACGGCGTCGGCGTCCTTTAACGCGATGCGCGGCGAAGCTTCAAAGCTGATCGCCGCGCTCGAACATCAATGCGCGCGGAGCGCGCCTTCGCTATGTCGGCTCAGCCATAGGCGGCGGGGTTGGCGCCGGTTCTGGTTTCTTTTGAGCCTTGCGCTTTGCTGGAGCCTTCTTCTTAGCCGCTTTCTTTTTCGCGGCGCCCTTGCGAGCGCCCTTCTTCGCCGCGCCCTTGCGCGCGCCCTTCTTGGCGGCGCCTTTGCGAGCGCCCTTGCGCGCCGTCTTCTTGGCGGCGCCCTTGCGCGCCGTCTTCTTGGCGGCGGTCTTGCGGGAGGATTTCTTAGCAGCAGCTTTCGCCATTTGATTCGTCCCTCTTAAATTCGTTGTCCGCGCATGATTGCGCGCAGACATCAAACGCTAACAAAGCTAGCTGTGTTCTTTGCGAGAGCAAGTCTCGCATGACGCGCGCGCATCGCTTCATGCGCCTCTCTATCGAATTATGCTGCGCAGATTCGCCTTTCGCCGCGCATCGCGCTTCAAGCGCGCGCAAAGCAATGCGGTGATGGGCGGCGCCGCGTCGCCGACGGCGCGAGCGCCGCGCGGCGCGCCGGCGAATCGCGCGAGGCGGCGCGGCGAGGCCTTATTTTACCGGGCGTTCCGCAATCACGAGGTACGACGCGCGAAGCGGCGCCGGGGCCGCGATGACGGCGATTCGCCGCAGCCGGGCGGGCGCGGAGGGCGCATCGCCGGCGACTTTCGCGTTTCGAAAGAGAACATCGCGCGCGCGTGGAGCAATCGAATTTTTCTTCGCCGCCGCATACACAAATTTGTCGCGAACGACGCGAGTCAAGGCTTGCAACGGATGCGCAACGCGCGCGACTCGCCGAATCGAGGCTGCGATTCGGCTCCTTTAAAGGCCGAGCTTGCGCTTCAGCGCGTCGTTGACGGCCTGCGGATTGGCTTTTCCGCCGGTCGCTTTCATCGTCTGGCCGACGAACCAGCCGAGCATGGTCGGCTTCGCCTTGGCCTGCGCGACCTTGTCGGGATTGGCGGCGATGATCTGATCGACGGCCGTTTCGATCGCGCCGGTATCGGTGACCTGGCGAAGCCCGCGCGCTTCGACGATCGCGCTCGGCGCCGCATCCTTCTCCTCGGCGAAGATGATCGCCAACACGTCCTTGGCGATCTTGCCGGAGATGGTCTGCGCCTCGATGAGATCGACGAGATCGGCGATCTGGGCCGGCGTCACATGGGTTTCGGCGATCGCGCGCGACTGGCTGTTCGCAAAGGCGGCGA
>DATGLU010000010.1:0-7401 GCA_035294045.1 Roseiarcus sp.
CAGCGCCTTCGCCTCCTCGTCGCTGATCAGCCGCTTTTCGACCGCATCGGCAAGCGCGGCGCCGACCGCCTCGACCTCGGTTTCGGCGACAAAAACCGCGCCGTCGAGACCGTACCAAGCCGGAATCTGGTGCCCCCACCAGAGCTGGCGCGAGACGCACCAGGGCTGGATATTCTCCAGCCAGTCGAAATAGGTTTTCTCCCAGTTTTTCGGCGTGAACAGCGTCTCGCCGTCCCTCACCGCCTTGAGCGCCGGCTGAGCCAGGGTCTTGGCGTCGACGTACCATTGATCGGTGAGCCAAGGCTCGATGACGGCGTTCGAGCGGTCGCCATGCGGGACCATATGGGCGTGCGGCTCGATCTTGGCCAGCAAGCCCCGCTCGGCCATCATGGCGACGACGCGCTGGCGGGCGAGGAACCGGTCCTGGCCGTCGAGCGCCTCGATCGTCGCCAGATGCTCCTTATCCTGCGGCGGAACGCCTTCGAGGAAAGCCGGCGCGCCACGAATGGCGATGCGGGCCGCGGCGTCGAAAATGTTCACCTGGCGAACGCCCTCGCGCTCGTGCCGCTTGCCGACTTCGAAATCGTTGAAATCATGCGCCGGCGTGATTTTCACCGCGCCGGTGCCTTTTTCAGGATCGGAATAATCGTCGGCGACAATCGTGATCAACCGCCCGACCAGCGGCAAGCGGACCTTTTTGCCCTGCAAATGCTTGTAGCGCGCGTCGTCCGGATGAACGGCGACGCCGGTATCGCCGAGCATCGTCTCGGGCCGGGTCGTGGCGACCGTCACGACCTCGCCGGTCGCGGCGCCGCCATCGTCGACGACCGGATAGTCGAAATAGTACAAATGCCCGTTCGGATTCTTACTAAGAATCTTCGCCAAAGCCGCCGCATCGAGCGGCGCGCCGCCTTCGCGCGACCATTTGAACGAGCCCCTGCATTCGACCTGGACGACTTCGAGATCGGAAATCGCGGTCTGCAGCGCCGGGTCCCAATTGACGAGCCGCTTATCTTTATAGATCAGCCCTTCCCGGTAGAGCTGGACGAAGACCTTGACGACGGCCCTGGAAAGGCCCTCGTCCATCGTGAAGCGCTCGCGGCTCCAGTCGCAGGAGGCGCCGAGGCGCTTGAGCTGGCTGACGATCGCGCCGCCGGATTCGGCTTTCCACGCCCAGACGCGCTTCAGGAATTCCTCGCGGCCGAGTTCGCGCCGGCTGGGCTCCTGGCGCTCCATCAATTGGCGCTCAACCACCATCTGGGTGGCGATGCCGGCGTGATCGGTGCCCGGCTGCCAAAGGACGTCCCTGCCCTTCATGCGCCAGTAGCGGCAGAGAATGTCCTGCAAAGTATTGTTGAGCGCATGGCCCATATGCAGGTTGCCGGTGACGTTGGGCGGCGGGATGACGATGCAAAACGGCTCGGCCTCGGCGCGCTCCGGCCGGCCGGCGCGGAAGGCGCCCGCCGCCTCCCATTGCGCCGAAATGCGACCCTCGACGGCGGCGGGGTCGAACGTCTTCTCCATCATGCCAAATCCAACACTTCTCCGGCGGGCGCGGCAGCCTCGCGAGGCCAAAAAAGCGCGATGCGCAGGAGCGAGGCTGGCGCGGCGCAGCAAAGGCCGCGAAGGCGCTTAAAGCCTTAGCGGCGCGGCAAAGTCAAACGCGCCGCGCCAAAGGAGAGGTCGGAAGGGATGAGTTGTCAGCGGCCGCCGCGCGCCACGCGCTGAATTTCGGCGCGGACGAGATTTTCGACCATGGTCGGCAGGTGATCGTCGAGCCACGCCTTGAGCATCGGCCGGATCATGTCGCGCACCGTCTCTTCGATAATATTTGAATTCTGCACGGCGACGCTGACCGAGAGCGCGTCGAAGGAATGACCGATCGCTGCGTCCGTCTCCGGCGAAATCAGCCGGTCCTGCGGATCGGCGGCGACTTCGAGAAAGCTGGCCTGGTCCGGAATGGGCGGCGGCGCGACCGCCGCGACGACCGGCTGCGTTTCGAGCGGCGCCTCGGCCTCAGGCTTCGGCCAGACGACTCTCGGCATGGCGGCCGGCTCGGCCCGTTCGGCCGGCTCGCGCCGCTCGGCGGCGGCCGGCGGCGCCGGAGGCTCGGCGACCGGCGCCGGCCGCACCGCAGGCGCGAGGCCCGGGCGCTCTTCGGAGATGATGTTGCGGATCGACGCGAGGATTTCCTCCATCGACGGCTCATAGGCGCGCTGGGCGCGGTGCAAAGCGTCGAGATCGTAGGATGGGTTGGCGCTCATGCCCGTTCATACCTTTTGGCGCGCGATTGACGCCGCCTCTCCAGGTCCCGCCCGCCCTACGGACCAATATCGAGCTTAGCGACGTGAATAAAATTCCTAGCTGAGTCGCCGGGGAATCGTCTACCGGCTTGGCGGACGCGATGCGAGGTTGTCCCGGGAAATGATGTCGCGGTGGCGCGCCCCAAATGCGCCTGGGCAGGTCTCGCGCCGAGCGCCGCCGATTCAGGTCTGGCAAGATCGGGGCGTTACTTGCCGTCCGGCGTTCGCAAGCCGATCCACTTATCTTTGACCTGGTCGAAATGAACTCTCGGGTCGTATTGGGCGACGGCGACGCCAAGATTGGCGGTCGACAAGCGGCCGATCGCCGAAAGCAGCGCATAGGACGCAACGACCTGATCATGCTCGGCCGACACCAACTGAACCCGCGCATTGAGCAGGGCTTGCTGGGCGTTGAGCACGTCCAGCGTCGTGCGCTGGCCGACCTTGGCCTCTTCCCGCACGCCGGCCAGCGCCACCGCGGCCGCGTCGACCTGCGCCTTCGAGGAGCGAATCACCGCCGGCGAAACCGAGAACAGCCACCATGCCGACGTCACCGCGGCCCGAACCGCATCGCGCTGCTGCGCCACCTGCAATTCCTGCTGGGTGAGCTGCTCCTTCGCCTGGCGGGTCGAGGCGTATTCCGAACCGCCCTGATAGATCGGGATGGTCAGTTGCGCGGTCGCCGTGGCGTTGATGACGTGATTCGGAATGGTGGCGACAGCGGCCGAGTCCCATTGATCGGCGACTTGCAGTTGCGCGCTCAAAGTCGGCAGCAACGCGCCCTCGACGATCTTGACATTCAATTCAGCCGCGTCGACGCCGTGCAGGGCCGCGACGATGGCGGGATGCTCGACCAGCCCGATCGCGATCGCCTCCTGCAGCGATCTCGGTAAGAGCCTTTCGAGCGGCTTTACCGGCGCGAGGCTTTTCGGCTGATCGCCGACCGTCTGGCGATAGCTCGCGATCGAGGATTGCAGCGTCGATTGCGCGCTCAGGGCTTGCGCCTCGGCCCCGGCCAGGCTCGCTTGGGCCTGGGCCACGTCGGTCTTGGTGACTTCGCCGACATTAAAGCGGTCCTGGGTGTTGCGAAGCTGCTCCTTGAGCACGTCGACATTGGCGCGGTTGAGAGAAAGAATCGCCGAATCGCGCAACACGTTCATATAAAAGGTGACCGCGTTGAGCAGGACGTTCTGCTCGGTGTTGCGCAATTGCTCCCGCGACGCCAGCACCGAGGACTCGGCCTGGCGCACCCCGTTAATGGTGCGATTGCCGTTCCAGAGATTTTCGGTAGCGGTTACGCCAAAGCCGCGCGGATGGGCGATGAGCGAGCCGGATTGGCCCGGCGCGTTGAATTGAGTGTCGGAAAAACCGTAGCTCGCCTGACCGTTAATCGTCGGCAAAAAGCCGGCATTCGCTTTCGGAACGTTCTCGTCGCTCGCCCGGACGCCTGCCCGCTGCTGGTTAATGTCCGGATTGTTGAGATAGGCCTTGGCCAGCGCCCCCGCCAAAGTCTCGGCCCCCGCTGGCGAGGCGGTAAAAGCTGCAATCGTCGCGAAGACCGCGCCTCGCGCCGCGAGACGCCGACAATCGCGCGCCGCGCGGAACAACTGCCCCACTGCCATCAATACCCCGTTTTAATTCCCTATCCGGCCGCGCTTTTTAATCGCGTGCGGAGCGTCAACCTGAACGCCTTGACGCCGCCGCAATCCGACGACGCAACTGCGCTACGCAAAAACGCGGCCTGACCGGGGCCGAACACGAGGAACCTACAACGCAAACATAAAAGATTATTCCCTTCTAGCCATCCCCTTCGAGGCGCTTGGCGCTCGTCCAATCCACAAATCTCACCAGGCGTCGCAAATATGCGACACTTGATGCCGGGCTCTAAAAGGCGAATCGGGCCGGCCGGCGAAAGGCGTCGAGCCGGGGAGCGGCCGCGTCGAACAGCGCCCGGCGGCTCGCCGCGCCGCCGGCTTTCTCGATCAGGACGCCCTTCGGGGCGGGGAAAGTCGCGTCAAAGCCGACAAGACGGCCCCCCTCCGCCAGTTGGGCGATCAATTGCTCGGGCCAGATTTCGAAAGCGCCGTTCACCACAATCGCATCGAACGGCGCTTTGGCCGGGAGTCCGGCCGGCAGGTCGCCGGCGACGACCTCGACGCTCGGCCTCCCCGCGAGCAGGAGCTTTGCGCCCTGCCCGGAGGCGGCGGTCTCCAGAGCCGTGACCTGCGCGCCGAGACGCGAGAGAATGGCGGCCGCGTAACCCGAGCCGCCGGCGACATCGAGGATGCGTTCCCCGGGTTGCGGCCTGGCGGCCTGAAGGAGCCGGCCAAGCGAGGCCGGGGCGAGCAAAAGCCGTCCAGCCCCCTGCAAGGCCGGAACGTCGCGATCGAGATAAGCCAGCGAAGCGAAAGCCGGCTCGACGAACGACTCGCGCGGCGTTTCGGCGAAGGCGGCGAGCAGCGGCAAGTCGTTCACGCCGGAGGGGCGCAACTGATTTTCGATCATCCGCCAGCGGCGATCGACATAGACTTCCGGAGGGGTCGGCCTGTTCATCAGATCGCGATTCGCTCCGCCGGGCTTTCCCCAAACTCAAAAGCAAATGGAGGCCTCGCCCGGAATCGAACCGGGGTGCAAGGATTTGCAGTCCTCTGCGTAGCCACTCCGCCACGAGGCCGCGCCGGCCAAACCGCGCCGCGACGCGAGGCGCTATACCAAGATTTCTTCGCCAGCGGCAAGCCGATTGCAGCCGTTTCGGCCGAACCAAGCTCCTGCTTGACGCCCAAACCCGTCAAAACCGGATGCGCAGAAAATGCGCATCGCGCCGGAGGTTGGACTGACCCGAGACGAATGGCCTGATCCTTTGCTGTCAGGCGCGGCCATTGGCCTGAGCTCAGGCCAAAAGCGGCATCCATCGCGCCGACCTATTCCTCCGCCCAGAAGGAATGCCGCTGGAGCGGCAAGGCAATGAAATAAACAGCGACCGCGGCGAGCCCGGCTTTGACCCAGAAGCCGGGCGCCAGGTTTCTCCATACCGCGATGATGGCGCAGAGGCCCCAGAGCAGCGTCGCCGCCAGCGTCGCCGCGCGCATCTTCTCGACCCGCATGGGATGGACGAAGACGATCGGGGCGAACATCAAGCCGGCCGCCGCGATCAGGATCGCCGCATTGACCAAGCTCGGCAGCCGGAAGACGAAAAGGTAAAAGGCGAGCACGTTCCACAGAGCCGGAAAGCCGCGGAACCAATTATCCGCCGTCTTCATCCTTGTGTCCGCGAAATAGAGCGCCGAGGCGATGATCACGGCGAGCCCGATCCAGAAGGCGATCGGCGTCGGCATCAGGTCGGAGCGCCAAATCGCGACGACCGGCACCAGGACATAAGAGAGAAAATCGACGACGAGATCGAGGACGACGCCGTTAATGGTCGCGGCGACCTCGGCGACATGGGCGGCGCGGGCGAGCGTTCCGTCGATCCCGTCGATGAAGATCGCCAGGCCCAGCCAGGCGAAGACGGCGGTGAAGTCGCGCTCGATCGCCGCATAGAGGGCAAGGACCGCGACCGCGCCGCCGGACGCTGTCAGGACATGGACCGAAAAGGCGGCGGCTCGCCGAACGGGAACGCGGTTTTTGTCCCTGACCACGCTCATCCCGCTCAAGCCGCCCCTCCCGCCGCGATCCGGGCGGCGTCCGCCTGGACGGAAGAAAGCACGCATGCGAAAAATCGGCAATGCTCGACAGCCAGCGTCAACAAGCGATCTCGGCGGAGATTCTCGTCGCAGGCGCGGGCCTTGCCGGATTGGCGGCGGCGATCGCTTTCGCCGAAGCAGGCTTCGAGACGGTCCTTTGCGGCTCGCCGGAGCGCGCCGCGCCCGGCCGCACCGTCGCCTTGCTCGACGGCTCGATGCGTTTTTTCGAGCGATTGGGCTTGCGCGCCGAGATCGAGCGCCTGGGCGCGCCGCTCAAGGCCCTGCGCCTCATCGACGACACCGATTCGCTGTGGCGCGGCCCCACCGTCGAATTTCACGCCGAGGAGATTGGCTTGGCGGCTTTCGGCTGGAACGTCGAAAATTCGGCTCTGACCGATGCGCTCTGGACGGCGGCGGGCCGCCTTCGGGGCCTGACCGCGATCGCCAGCCGCATCACCCGCTACGAATGGGGCGCGACGCGCGCGCTGGCGCAATGCCAGGATGGCCGGTTCGTCGCCGCGCGCCTCGTCGCCGGCGCTGACGGGCGGGATTCGCCGGCGCGGCTTTCCGCCGATATTCCGATCCAAACCCGCCCCTTGGCTCAGACCGCCGTCACCACCTTCCTCCGCCATGCGCGGCCGCACCGCGATTTCTCGACCGAATTCCACACCCGGCAGGGACCTTTCACCCTGGTGCCCTTGCCGCCGGCCGGCGAGAGAGCGCATCGATCGAGCCTTGTCTGGGTCATGACGCATCAGGAGGCGGCCCGCCGCTTGGCGCTCGCCGACGACGCGCTCGCCGCCGAGATCGAGACGCGGGCGCAATCCATCTATGGCGCGATGCGGATCGAGGGTGGCCGCGGCGCCTTTCCGCTGATCGGCCAGAGCGCCATGCGGTTGACTGCGCCGCGCCTGGCGTTGATTGGCGACGCCGCCCATGTCGCGCCGCCGATCGGCGCGCAGGGCCTCAATCTCGGCCTGCGCGACGCTGCGCAATTGGTCGCGGCGGCCGAAGCGGCGAAAGCCGCTGGCGGCGACATTGGCGGCGCGCCGGCGCTGGCGCGTTATGAGGATCGGCGGCGCGGCGACGTGCTGAGCCGCGCCGCGGCGGTCAACGCGCTTAACGTCTCGCTGATCGCCGGTTTTGCGCCGCTCGACATGCTGCGCGGCGCCGGCCTTGCCGCGCTCAACGCGTTCGGCCCGTTGCGGCGCTTCGTCATGCGCGAGGGACTCGCGCCGCAACTTTAGGCCGAGCTGTCATTGCTTTGCTTTGCTCGCAATCACGAACGCGAAACTCAGTAGACCACCACGCTTCTAATCGACTTCCCTTTGTGCATCAGATCGAAGCCCTTGTTGATCTCGCCGAGCTTCAGCCGATGGGTGATCATCGGATCGATCTCGATCTTGCCGGCCATG
>DATGLU010000011.1:0-3951 GCA_035294045.1 Roseiarcus sp.
CCGGAGCCTTCCTCGGCGTTCTTCTGCGCGAGGCTGCCGCGGCCGAACGAGGAAAGGACGATCGGAATTTCGTCTTCCGGGATGCCCGGCCCGGTGTCGCGGATCGACAGATATTGCCCGCCGGCATGGGTCCAGCCGACCTTGATGGTGATCGTGCCGCCCTGCGGCGTGAATTTGATCGCGTTGCTGAGAAGGTTCAGCGTGACTTGCCGCACGGCGCGCTCGTCCGCCCAGAGGCGCGGCAGGCTCGGGTCCAAAGCCTCGGCGATCGCGATGTCGCGGTTCTTGGCGCGCAGGCCCAGAAGATGCCGGCATTCCTCGACGACGTGAGCGAGCGAGACCGATTCCTCCTTCAATTCGTAGCGACCCGCCTCGACCCGCGAGAGGTCGAGAATTTCATTGATGAGAATGAGCAGGTGCTGGCCGCTCGCGTGGATGTCGAGCGCATATTCCTTGTAGCAAGGGACGGAATGGGCGCCGAACAGCTCGGCCTTCATCACTTCCGAAAAGCCGAGAATGGCGTTGAGCGGGGTTCTGAGCTCATGGCTCATCGTCGCCAGGAAGCGCGACTTGGCGAGATTGGCCTCTTCGGCGCGCCGCCGCGCTTCGTCCGAATTGAGCTTGGCCTGTTCGAGCTCGGTGATCAACGCGTCCTTCTCGGCCTGAAAGGTCAGCGAGTTGATCGAGGTCGCATGCAAGCGATTCGCGAGAATCACGAAATAGGAAAGCCCGCCGATGCACAGGAAGCCGAGCGTCATCGTATCGAGCCGCGTCGACGGGCCGAGCAGGACGAGGATCGCCACCGTCACCGGCAAGAGGCCGCCGCCGACGGCAAAAGGAATGCTCGAAGCGATCATCGCGGTCATCGCCGCGACCAGCAGCAGCACCATCAGGACATAGGTGCGCGCGCTCGGGTCCGGCGACTTCAACAAAAGCACGATGATCAGCGCCCAGGCGACGCCGTTGAACGTCTCGGCGAGGATGAATTTGCGCCGCCACGGCCCGAGCTCCGAATCGAGGCGCGGCTCTTCGAGAAACACGACCGAGAAGCCATAGAGCACGCCGATCGCCATCAACGCGAGCGAGGTCCAGGCGACCGCCATGTCGAACGGCACCCACAGGGTCACCGTGGCGCCGACCGCGATGGTCAGGATGCAAAGGGCGGGCATCGCGCTTTTGTGGCTATGCGCGAACATCCGGACGAGTTCGGGGGCGTAGGCGCCGGGGTCGAAATTCGACGTGGTGAGACGCTCGCGCGCCTGGCGCATTTTGAGGGTCATTTTGCGGCGGCGCGCCGATGCGGCGTCGCTCCCGCTGCTCCTGTCGGCCCGTTCGGCTGCGACCTCGCTCATGACCCGCTTAACTTTAACGCTCGCACAAACCCGCCGCGATGATGCCGGTTAATCCTTAACGAGGGCCTGACGAATTGGCTCGGATTTGACCTTTGCGGGCGGGATTTTGTGGATTTTCGAAAAGGGCGGGCGGACCGCGCCCGCTCGCTTGCGTTAAGATATTTGACCGGCCGCGCGACGCCGTGCTCTGCTTCTTCAGGATCGGGCGCAACGAAAAAAGCGGCGAGCGTCATGCAACTCTATAGCGCTTCGCGCGCGCCTAACCCGCGGCGTGTGCTCATTTATCTCGCCGAAAAAGGATTGAGCGTGCCGGTCAGCCAGATCGATCTCGGCGCGCTCGAACAGCGCTCCGAGACGTTCACGGCGCTCAATCCGTTCCAGCGCGCGCCGGTCCTGGTTCTCGACGACGGAACCGCCATTTGCGAATCGATCGCCATCTGCCGCTACTTCGAGGAGCTCCATCCCGACCCGCCGCTTTTCGGCGTCGGCGCGCTCGAACGGGCCTTGGTCGAGATGTGGCAGCGCCGGCTGGAGCTCGGCCTGCTCCTCCATATCGCCAACGCCTTTCGCCACTCCCACCCCTACATGGCGAAAATGGAGGTCCCGCAGATCGCCGAGCTCGCCCGCGTCAGCCCGGCCAAGGCGCTCGACGCCATGGCGATCGTCGACCGAGCCTTGAAGGAAAGGCCGTTCATCGCCGGCGAGCGCTTCAGCGTCGCCGACATTACCGGGCTGGTTGCGCTCGATTTCGCCAAGCCGGCGAGGATTCAGATTCCGGCAGAATTCGTAAATCTGAGACGCTGGCGCGACGCGCTCGCGGCGCGGCCAAGCGCCAAGGCGTGAGGGTTTTTCCCCTTCTCCCCGTGAAACGGGGAGAAGGTGGCGCGAAGCGCCGGATGAGGGGCTGCGCCGGACTCGAAGGTACGCGCCCTGCGAACGCCAACCAGCAGACTCAGCGCAGCCCCTCACCCGGCCGCTTCGCGGCCACCCTCTCCCCGCTTCGCGGGGCGAGGGGATTGCGCGCCTGAGTGCGTACTATTATTCCCCGCCCTTCGCCAATCGCAAATGCGGCAGCGTCTCGACCGAAGCCGGCGCGCGCTCTTCCGAAAACTCCATCGCGACGATCCGCTCGCCGCGCTTGTCGATCTTCTCGACCGAGGTTTTCAGCGCGGCGAGGTCGTCCTGGGCCTGGCGGAAATGGTTCTCCAGCTTGCCGGCCCGGTCGGCGAGGCGGCGCGCGTCGTCGAGCAGTTTGGCGACTTCGCCCTGGATGAGATGAGCCTGCTCGCGCATCGCCGCATCGCGCATCACCGAGCGCATCACCTGGATCGCCATCATCAGCAGCGACGGCGAGACGATGACGATCCGCGCGCGATGCGCCTTCTGCACGACATCGTCGAAATGCTCGACGAGGTCGGAATAGACCGAATCGGACGGCACGAACATCATCGCCGTCTCCTGCGTCTCGCCGGCGATGAGGTAGCGCTCGGCAATGTCCTTGACATGCTTGCCGATATCGGCGCGCACCCGCGCCTGGGCGGCTTTTCGCGCCTCGTCGGTGCGCGCGTCCTTGAGCAGGCTGAAGGCTTCGAGCGGGAATTTGGCGTCGACCGCCATCGGCCGGCTGTCGCCGGGCAGGCGAATGACGCAATCGGGCCTCGTCCGGTTGGAGAGGGTGAACTGAAAATCATAGGCGTTGGCTGGCAGGCCGTCGCGGACGATCGCCTCCATCCGGGCCTGGCCGAACGCGCCGCGGGTCTGCTTGTTGGCGAGAATTTCCTTGAGGCTGACGACTTCCTCGGTGATGCCGGCGAGCCGCGCCTGGGCGGCGTCGATCACGGCGAGGCGCTCGTTAAGCTTGGTCAGGGTTTCGCCGGTCGATTTGGCGCTGAGCTCCAGCCCCGCGCCGACTCGCGCGCCGACATTGTCGAGCCGCTCGGAAACGAGCCGGGCGAGATCGGCCTGGCGGGAGCTCAAGACATCGGCCAGGGACTGCATGCGGCCGCCGAGCTCCGCGCCGGCGCGGGCGATCGATTCGAGTCGCGCCTCGGTCTCGCTCTGGCGAGCCAGCGCCTCGGCGCGGAGCCGGCGCGCGCGGGCCGCGCTCAAAACCAGCCATAACAGCGCCAAGACGGCGAAGGCGGCGAGGAAGCCGTCGGGCGGGGCGAGCGAGGCGCGGGCGAGGAGAGCGGCGATCTGGTCCATCGCGCCAGCATAGCCGATTCGGCGCGGCGAACGAATAGAGAACAGGAATTGACGGGCGCGGCCGCCGCCTTTATCACCCGGCCGCAGCGAGCCCCGCCATGGCCATTCGTCCGATCCTCATCCTACCCGACGCCGCTTTGCGCCAAGTCTGCGAGCCGGTGAAAAGCGTCGACGATTCCGTCCGCAAGCTGATGGACGACATGGTCGAGACCATGCATGACGCGCCCGGCATCGGCCTCGCGGCGATCCAGATCGGCGAGCCGCGGCGCCTCGTCGTCATCGACCTCGCCAAGAAGGACGAGCCGCCCCAGGTGCAATATTTCGTCAATCCGGAAATCGTCTGGTCGTCGGAGGAGAAATCGGTCTACGAGGAGGGCTGCCTGTCAATCCCCGA
>DATGLU010000012.1:0-8963 GCA_035294045.1 Roseiarcus sp.
AGGAGCGCAACCGCGCCGGCCCCTACCGCTATTCTACTGCTCGATAACATTTCGCTTCCTCCCTCTTGGCGCGCTTACGAAAGTGTCCCCCGGGCTAGCGCCGACCCGTTTCGCTGGTTGAACAGATGGAATTTCGAGCTATCCAGCGCGAGCGGCAAGGCGTCGCCCGGTTTGAAGCCCAAGGCCTGCGATTCCGGCAACACGATACGCAGCGATTGCCCGCCCGTCGCCAGTGAAACGATCGTGACGTCGCCGAGCGGCTCAAGCTGCTGGACCGACGGCGTCAGGTCCGCGCGGCTCCCTTGCGCGAGCCGCAGGTCGGCCGGACGGACGCCGAGCACCAGCTGTTCCCCCGGCTCCAGTGCGCGCGCCGTGCGCGGCGCGGCAAGAGGCCCAAACGGCGTTTCGAGGCGTTCACCGCCCGCCGTCACTTTCACCTCGATGAAATTCATGTGCGGAGAACCGATCTTCGCCGCGACATAAAGATCGGCCGGCTGCTCATAAAGCTCGTCCGGCGTCCCTTGCTGCACGACCCGGCCATCGCGCATGACCGCGATCTCGTCGCCCATCGAAAGCGCCTCGAGCTCGTCGGGCGTCGCATAAATGATGGTCATGCCGAATTGCCGATGCAGCCGCTTGAGCTCCGCGCGCATGTCGTGACGGAGCTTGGCGTCGAGATTGGTGAGCGGCTCATCGAGCAGCAGAAGCTTCGGATGGCGGATCAACGAGCGGCCCAGCGCAACGCGCTGCTGCTCGCCGCCTGACAGCGTCGCCGGTTTGCGGTCCAGCCGGTGATCGAGGCGCAGCATTCGCGCGATCTCGCGCACCCGGCCCTCGATGTCGGCCCGCGACACGCCCTCCTCCACCAGCGGATAGGCGAGATTTTGCGCGACCGTCAGATGCGGATAAAGCGCGAAGGATTGAAAGACCATCGAGACGCCGCGGCCTCGGATCGGCGCCCGTGTCACATCGGCGCCATCGATCCGAATGACGCCGCTGTCCGGCTGCGTTAGGCCGGCGACCGCGCGCAATGTCGTGGTCTTGCCGACCGAACTCGGCCCGAAAAGAGCGAAGAATCGGCCTTCGGCGACCTCGAAGCTCAGATCGGAGAGAGCCCTGACGGCGCCATAGGCCTTGCTCACTCCGTTCAAAGCCAGCGCCGGCGTCTTGCCCATGACCAGAGCCCTTGGCTTTCGCGTTACGTGGATCGCGCCGGCTGTTCCCACCGGCCGGTCTTGGCCGAGCGCAGCACCGCGTCGGTGACGCTGTCCGTCGCCAAGCCGTCGCGGAATGTCGGCGAGGCCGGCGCGCCGCTCGCCAATCCGTCGAGGAAGTCCGCCGCCTGATGGATGAATGTGTGCTCGTAGCCGATCTGCAGCCCGGGCACCCACCAATGCTTCATATAGGGATGGTCGCCGTCCGTGATGTGCAGGGAACGCCAGCCGCGCACAATCCCCTCATCGCCGTGATCGAAATATTGCAGCCGATGCAAATCGTGCAGGTCCCAGGAGATCGACGCATGCTCGCCGTTGATCTCGAACGTGTAAAGCGCCTTGTGGCCGCGCGCGTATCGCGTCGCCTCGAACGTCGCCAGCGAGCCGTTTTCGAAGCGCGCCAAGAAAAGCGAAGCGTCGTCGATGCCGACCGGCTCGACATTGCCGGTCAGGTTGTGCTTGCGCTCCTTGACGAAGGTTTCGGTTATCGCGCTGACCTTGTCGATCCCGCCATTCAGCCACAAGGCCGTGTCGATGCAATGGGCGAGCAGGTCGCCGGTGACGCCGCTGCCGGCGACATTGACGTCAAGGCGCCAAAGACCCTCGCCGCCCTGCGGCAAATCCTTCGAGATCGTCCAGTCCTGGAGGAATTTCGCCCGGTAGTGGAAGATTTTTCCGAGCCGGCCCGCATCGATGAGCTGCTTGGCGAGGGTCACGGCGGGAACGCGCCGGTAATTGTACCAGACCATGTTCGGGACTTTGGCCGCCTCGACTGCCTTGGTCATCCGCGCCGCTTCCGCCGCGTTCCTGCCGAGGGGCTTCTCGCACATCACCATCTTGCCGGCCTCGGCCGCGGCGATGGCGATCTCGGCATGGGTGTCGTTCGGGCTGGCGATGTCGATCAGATCGATATCCTTTCGGTCGATCAGCGCGCGCCAATCCGTCTCGAAGGATTCGTACCCCCAGTTCGAGGCGAAGGCCTCCGCCCGCTGCCGGTTTCGCCCGCAGATAGCCTTCAAAATCGGCTGGTATTGCAAATCGAAAAACTGGTTGACCTTGCCGAACGCGTTGGAATGAGTGCGGCCCATGAAGCCGTAGCCGACCATGCCGACATTGAGCTTCTTCCTTTCGCTCATCCCGATCGCCCCTCTTCGCTCAACGCCGCTTAAGTCACTGCGCCCAGCCATGGGCGTCGCGCACCTTGATCATCACCGCCAAAATATCGTTCCACGTCTGCTGTTTCAGCATCTCGGCGTTGGGGAACATGCAGCCGTCCCAGCAAATATGCTGGCAGGCCTTGGTGATGGCGCCCTGGTCGTCACGCAACCAATAGCCGGCGTCATGCACGATATCGAGCTTGCCGTTCGGATCCGTCGCCATGCAATGGCGGCCGGTCTTGTCGTGCGAGCCGCCGCCTTTGACGGTGGCGTCGTTCTGGGCGACGTGAAAATCGATCGTCCACGGCCGCAGCGCATGAGTGACGGTCTTAAGCGCCTGGTCGAGAGCGCCACGATCCGTCCAATCGTAGCCGTTGGGCAGAATCCGGTGCTCGGGAGCGTTGTACCCCATCGTATAGAGAAGAGTATGCGCCATGTCGGCTTGAAAGCCGATCGTCTTGGGACGTCCGACCGCCTCCAAGAGTTCGACCATGTGCTTCCAACTGTGCATGCCGCCCCAGCAGATTTCGCCTTCGCAGGCGAGCCGTTCGCCATAGTCCTCAGCGATATCGCAAGCCTGCCGAAACGTTTCAGCGATTTTCTTCTGGTTTCCGGCCGGATCGGCGGCCCAATCATGCACGCCAGTCGCCGAATCGATGCGGACGACCCCTGAGGGACGAACGCCAAGACCGCGAAGCTGCCGGCCGATGCGACAGGCCTTTTTCACCGCCGCGAGAAAGCGCCCGCGCTCTTCGGCGTCGCCCATTGCGGAGCCGCCGCCGACCGGAGGCCAGACCGGCGCGACCAGCGAACCCGCGACGAATCCGTAACCGCTGATCTTATCCGCGAGCCTTTTGACGTCGTCCTCGGTGGAGTCGATCGACGTATGCGGATCGGCGAGAAAAAGATCGACCCCGTCGAAGCCGACGCCATCGACGCGGGCCCCGGCGGTCAGCCGCAGCATTGTATCAAGGTCGATCGCCGGCTCGGCTTCCACCCCCTTGCCCACCAGGCCCGGCCACATCGCGTTGTGCAGCTTCGGATAGTTATTTGCACCCACCGCATCCTCCCTCGCGCGTCGGCTTTCGCGCTCTTTTGGCGCGTGGCGACTTGGCGTCTCGATGGCGCTGTTATATTAGTATCACGGCTCTTCGAAACAACGCAAGTCTGGCCGATAAGGCTGCGAAATGTCGCCACGGATGAAATCTGCGGAACAAAGGCGGCGGATTCGGACCAATCCTCACCTCGAACGGATCGAGCGCGTCGACCGGGCGCGCTCATTGCGCGAACAGATATATGGCATTGTCCGACGGTTGATTTTGACCTGCGAATTCGCGCCGGGTTCGGTGATTGACGAGAAAGCGATTGCGCTCGATTTGGGCGTCTCCCGTACTCCCGTCCGCGAGGCGGTCAAGAAACTGTCAGACGAAAATCTGGTCGAGGTGCAGGCCCAAGCCGCCACGGTCGTCGCTCCAATCGATCGAAAGCTCATCCACGAATCGTTTCTGATCCGGCGCGCGCTCGAAGTGGAGAGCGCCGGTCTCGCCGCAGCGCGAATGGACGCCGATCATCAGGAGCGGCTTGAAGAAATTCACCTTCTTCATCGCCGCGCCATCGAAAACAAGCGCTATATCGACGCAATTTCCTATGACGATACGTTCCACCGATATATTTGCGAGATCAGCGACATGCCGCGCCTATGGCACGCCATCGAAATCTCAAAGGCTCATCTCGACCGCTGCAGGCACTTGACAGTACCGTATCCTGGTCAGGGACAGGCCACGCTCCTTCAGCACCGGAAAATCATTGACGCGCTCGCACAAAAAAACGAAACCCTCTCGCGCGACATGATGAGCGCCCATCTCAATAGAGCCTATCAAGGCATATTGGCTTTGCTCGAAATGAAGGTCGCGGAGTGATATCGGCTGAAGAAGCGCCTCGGTCTGACCGAGTTCGCCTCGTCACAGGTCTTGCTGCTGCGGCAACATGACGAGGTTCGCGAATGGCGACATGCGGCGGGCGGGTAAGCATGAACATCAGCGCCTCGGCGACATCCTCATTCAGCAATCCGTGGTGAGCGGCGACGCGTCGCGCGATCTCCTCCTGGTCGGCGAGCCCCCAGAGCTCGTTCAGCACCATGCCCGGCGCGAGCGCGCCGACGCGGATGTTATAAGGCGCAACCTGCCGCCGCACGCCGTGAACGAAAGATTGAACCGCGTGCTTGGTCGCGGAATAGACCGGCTCCCAATGAATTGCCTGGTGGCCTGAAATCGACGACGTCACGACGATGTCGCCGGAGCGCCGCGCCATCATATGAGGCAAGGCCGCGCGAACCGCATGAAAGACGCCGTTGACATTGATGCTGATGACCCGATCCCATTCGTCCGAATTTCCCTCCGCCGCCTGGCCGGCGACATAGCTTCCCGCATTGGCGAAGAGAATGTCGATGCGGCCGAACCGGTCGACGACGCTCTTGATCATGCGCTCGACATGGACGGACTGCGAGAGATCGACGGGCAGGAAAAACGTCTCGCCGCCGAGCTCGGCGGCAAGCGCTTTCAACTTCGCTTCCGAGCGCGCGAAGAGCGCCAATTTGGCGCCGGCGGCGGCAAACTGTCTCGCGACAGCGCGGCCGATGCCTGAACTGGCGCCGGTCACGATCATGATTTTGCCGCTGACGCTCTCAGCCATGCGCGCGCTCCGCGAGTATTGCCGATCCGCCCCTATAGCAGAGTTTTTATTCCCTTCCGGCGCCCCTCGTCGAGCGCTTCTTCATAGCCGGCGTCGATGTACCGCATCACGCCAAGCGTCGTATCGTTGGTCAACGCATGGGAAATCCGCTCCGCCGCCGCGGCCGAGCCGTCGGCAATCAGCGTCACGCCGGCGCTGGTCATGAACCCGGCATAGCCGCCGCCCCCGGAATGAATCGCAACAAGATCGGCCATCGAGGAGCACAAGGTCATGGCGTCGAGCAGCGGCCAATCGGCGATCGCATCCGAACCGTCCTTCATATTCTCGGTCATGATGTTCGGATGCGCCATCGCCGCGGCGTCGAGATGGTCGCGCGAGAAGGCGATGGGGCCGGCCAGCGCGCCCTTGGCGACCAGTGCGTTGACGGCGAGCGCGAGCTCGGTTCGCGCGCCGTGCCCCAGCCAGGCGATGCGCGCCGGAAGCCCCTCGAACGGAACATGCGCCCGGGCCAGCCGGATCCAGTTCGCCGCGATCCAATTCTCGGGAAAGAGTTCGAGGACAAGATCGTCAATCCGGCCGATATCGCCCGGATCGCCCGAGAGCGCCATCCAGCGGAACGGCCCGATGGCGCGGGCGAAGAGCGGGCGAAGGTAGGCTTCCGCGAAGATCGGAATATCGAACGCGTCGGCGACGCCGGCCGCCTTGGCTTGCGTGCGGATGAGGTTGCCGTTGTCGAACACTTCAGCGCCGCGGCGCTGAAATTCGAGCATGGCGCGGACATGCTCGGCGATCGAGGCGCGGCTCGCAGCCATTAAGCGGGCAGGATCCGTCTTGCGCAAAGCGCGGACTTCGCCGAGCGGCAGACCGCGCGGGACATAGCCATGGACGAGATCATGCGCGGCGGTCTGATCAGTGACGATGTCCGGCGTCACTCTTCTCCGGACGAGTTCGGGATAGACCTCCGCCGCGTTGCCGATCAGGCCGACCGAGATCGGCTCGCCCGCCTGCTGCGCGCCGGCGATCAGCGACAGCGCGCCGTCGAGGTCCGGCGCAACCTGTTCGAGATAGCCGATCTCCTGGCGCTTGCGCGCCCGTTCCGGATCGACCTCGACGCAGAGGATCGCCGCGCCGGCCATCCGCCCGGCCAAGGGCTGCGCGCCGCCCATACCGCCAAGGCCAGCCGTGAGGATGAAGCGGCCGCGCAGATCGCCGTCAAAGCGCTTCTCGGCGGCGCGCATGAATATCTCGTACGTTCCCTGCAGCACGCCCTGGCTGCCGATATATTGCCAAGCGCCGGCGGTCAGGCCGCCCCAGCAGATCAGGCCCTTTCTTTCCAGCTCGTAGAAAACTTCCGACTTGGCCCATTGGCCGACCAGATTGCAATTCGCCATCAGAACCAAAGGCGCTTGCCGATGCGTCTTGAGCAGGCCGATCGGCTTGCCCGACTGGATGATCAGGGTCTCATCTTCGTCCATCGCCTTGAGCGCCGCGACGATCGCGTCATGCGCCGCCCAATTGCGCGCCGCCTTGCCGAGCGCGGCGTAGACGACGAGATTGTCGGGATCCTCCCCGACGCAAAGGACATTTTCGAGAAGGCGCAAGAGCCCTTCCTGCCGCCAGCTCTTGGCGCGTAGGACGGGACCGCCGGGAATCGGGAAGCGCGGATTGCGCGGCCGGCGCTCGCTTGCGGCGGGCGCGCTCACTTAAAGACCCTCCAGCGCATATTTGCCGATCTCGATTCCCATCGCTTTATCCACGAAAGGGTAGACGCTCGGGTCCTTGACGCTGGACGATAAAGGCAGAAGCGCTTTCGGGACATGCAGGACAAGCACGTCCATCCCCTCTCTCAATTGGCCGACGCTGAGCGGCTCGCCATCGGCGCGAAGCGTCGCAATCACGTCAGGAAAAGTCGCCAGGCGCCGCCCGTCCGCCGAGTCGATCGCCATATATTCATTCATGACATGGAGACGGAGCGCCTTCTCTCCCTCGCCGATCGTGAGCGCGCCGATATCGAACGCTTCCTTGGTGTAAACGACCGACTTATTCGTCACTTTGCCTTCGCCGAGGATGGCGCCGCCCGTCGTCTTGCAGATCGCGTCGATAACCGCGCGCCCGCCGTTCCGCTCGGCGACGATGATCGCCTCGCCGAGCTCGATCGCGCGAGAAATCCCGCCCAAGGCGGCATGCGCGGCGACATAGGACGCGCGGACCGGATTGCGGCAGCTCGCGATAAACCCGCCCGACATATCCGCCGCGGTTCGCAGCACAGGCGAGACTTTCGCCGTCGCGCCCTTCACGACGAGCTCCATGTAGCGGTTTTCAGCGCGGTTGCCGCCGACTGCCGTCTGGATCATCGGCTCTGGCGAGCCGGCGAGGCCGATCGAGCCCATATCGCCGGTCGGATGAGCGCGGATGTCGCCGACCGCATCGACAACTTTGCATCCCATGACCGCCGAAGGAAGCCAGGCGTTCAGCGTCGAAGAGCGCCCATTCTGGCCGATCATCAGGCCGCCGATTTTCTCGCCCAACTCCTTCTGCAAAAGCTGCGCCGCCTTCACATAGTCGCCGGGCTGCATCTCCCTGCGGGTCGTCGAAGCGGGCGCGCCGATCGCCGCGGCGGTCGCGATCCAAGCGTCGGGCGCGAGCTCCTTGACGGAAACCAGTTCGGGCTTTCCGGCGCGCATTGCCGCCGCGCCGAGCAGGCGTCCGTGATCGGCCCAGCCGCCGCCGCCCGCCGCATAGACCGAGCCGCCCTTCACCGCCGGCTCGATGTCCCTTTCAGTCAATATCCGACCCATGCGATCCTACTCCGCTTTTGCCGGCGCCGGCGGCGAGCGATCGATGCGCCGGACCGTTTCGAGCATGATCGCCGCGCCGGCGGCGAGCTGATCGGGCTCGACCCATTCCTCGGCGCAATGACTGCGCCCATCGCGGCATGGCGTAAAGATCATCGCCATCGGCGCGATATGCGAAATGTGAGCGGCGTCGTGCCCCGCCCCGCTCGCCATTTCGCGCCCGCTCAATCCGAGCGAGTCGGCGGCTTCGGCGAGCCGCCGCTTGAGCGCCGGATCAGCCAACGCCTCGCGCGAATCCGAAAGGACCGTCAATCGGGCCAGCCGGGTTTTCGCGTCAGCCGCGACGGAAGGCAGCGCGTCTTTCGCCCAATCGGCGAAGCGCTCCATGACCTCGCGGCGCTCCGCTCTGGCGTCCACGACAAGCCGCGCCGACGCCGGCACGACATTGGCGGCGTTGGGCGCGGCCTCGATCACGCCGATCGTCGCGGCGAAATATCCATCGCCGGCCGCGGCGAGCTCTTCGGCCTTCCGCCGCGCCGCGCAGATGATCTCGGCGGCGCCGTAAAGCGCGTCGGCGCGTAGCGCCATCGGCGTTGTCCCCGCGTGATCGGCTCGGCCCTCGACAATCAATTCGAGGCGCAGGATGCCGGCTATGCCGCTGACGATTCCGAAATCGATCCTTTCGCTTTCCAGCACGCGCCCTTGCTCGATATGCAACTCGACGAAAGCGACGATGTCCCTTCGCCGCGCCTCGGCGATGCGGTCGGGATCGCCGCCCATGCGGCGGAGCGCCGTCGCGACAGTTTCGCCGCCCGGCTCCGCGTAAGCGAGCATCTCGGCGCTGAGCCGGCCGGAAAGCCCGCGCGAGCCGACGCAGGACACCCCGTACGGGTTCATTTCCTCGGCGAGGAAGTCGATGATTTCGAGATCGTGATCGAGCGTCTCTCCCCGCTCGTCGAGCGAGCGCGCGACTTCGAGCGCCGCGACCACGCCCGCGACGCCATCGAAGCGCCCGCCGTTTGGAACCGTGTCGGAATGCGAGCCGATCAGGATGACGCCGCTTCCGGGATTCCGCCCGGCTCGCCGCCCGATCAGATTGCCGGCCG
>DATGLU010000013.1:0-4834 GCA_035294045.1 Roseiarcus sp.
ATGGTCGAGATGATCGCCTTGTCGTTGTCGCGGTCGAAAGCCGCCCAGCCGCCATTGCGGCTTTGCATGGCGAAGGTCCAGGCGAGGCCGCGCTCGATCGCCGCCTCGACGCGCCCGGCGAGATCGCCGGCTTTGCCGCGCAGCTTGGCGAGGACCAGCAAGGCGAGGGCCGTATCGTCGACATCGGGATAACGCAGATTGGCCCGCTCGAACGCCCAGCCGCCGGGCGGAGCGCCTTTGACGGTCAGCGACCAGTCGCCAGGCTCGAGGATTTGGTTGTCGAGAATATAGACGAGGGCGTCGCGCATCGCCGGCTGGTCAGTGGGCGACCAGCCGGCCTCGGCCATAGCGAGCAGGCAGAACAGGGTGTCCCAAACCGGCGACTCGCTCGCCTGGACCGCGGTCCCGCCATGGCGCTCGTAAGTCCAATGGGCGGACAGCGCGTCGAGCCCTTTGACGATGCAGGGATGGGAGAGCGCGTAGCCCTCGTTGCGCAGGGCCATCAGGCCGTAAATCCAGGGCGGCTGGATGCCGCCCCAGGCGCCGTCGGCGTCCTGGTGGCGGATCATCCATTCCAGGCACAGCTTGATCGCGTTCTCCCGGCCTGGGATTAGCCGCCGCGTCTGCAGCCAATGGAGCGCCCGATCGACGCGCAGGAAGAAGGCTTCCAGCGACCAGGGCTCGGCTTTTTTTACCGGGGCGGAGAAATCAAACTTGTCCCGCCCCTCGGGAAAGAGCTCGTCCAACCGATTGCCGCCGGGCAGGGGGAAAACCGGGCGCCTGGCGCTCAGCACCGCCAGCGGGACCATGGTCGCCCGCGCCCATTGCGCAAAATTATAGATGTTGAACGGGAACCACAGCGGAAACCGGATAAATTCCGGCGGCAGGTTCGGCGTGTCCGTCCAGGGCCAGACGCCGAGCAGCGCCAGCCAATAGCGGGTGAACACCCGGACGGTCTTGAGGCCGCCCTGGCTTAGGATGAAGGCGCGGGCCTTGGCGAGTTCCGGCCGATCAGGGCTTTCGCCCATGGCGATGAGCGCCGCATAGACCTCCACCGTCGAATTGATATCGCCCTTCGGCGCGCCGGGAAACACGTCCCAGGCGCCGTCCGGCCTCTGGCGGTGGAAGAGCGTGCGGATGAAGCCGTCCCGCATCGGCAATTCGACGCCGAGAATGTGCGAGGCGAGCAGCCATTCCGCCTCCATGCAGGAATTCGACTCGACCATGCCGACCCAGTATCCGCCGGGTTTCTGGTTGCGCAGGAGCCAGTCCAGGGCGGCGTTGAGGGTCTGTTGGACGCGGTTGTTCAAGGCGGGCGGCTCTTTAACGAATTCAGGGCGGCTTCTCTAGGGGAATCCCCCTTCTCCCCGCAAGGCGGGGAGAAGGTGGCGCGAAGCGCCGGATGAGCGGCGGCGCAGGACTCAAAAGGTTCGCACCCAGGAAGCGCTACTCAGAAAGCTCGGCGTAGCCCATCATCCGGCCGCGCTGCGCTGCGCGCGTCCACCTTCTCCCCGCTTTGCGGGGAGAAGGGATTCCGCCCGCGCGCTTGTTTTTGCCCCTTTCGAGGCTTAAGTTCGAGGCACGTTGTCAACGGTTTGCAAGTCGCATTCGGCCGCAGCCGCCGGCGATCGAATCGATGGAGGGTTTCGTGATGGGATTCAGCATGCAGCATCTGCTGCTTTTCGCGGTTATCGCTTTGTTGCTGTTCGGCGGCAGAGGCAAGATTTCCGAGATCATGGGCGATTTCGCCAAGGGCATCAAATCGTTCAAGAAAGGCTTGAACGACGACGAGGCCGCCACGCCGCCGCCGGCCCAGCCGGCCGCGGCGATCGAAAATCGCCAGAGCCAGCCGGTCGAGACGACGACGGACCAGCGCAAGGTCGGTTGAGCTTTTAAGAACGAGCGACGCCCCAAGCTTCGGCCAGGCGGGCCTAGCGCGGCGCGCGATCCCGCCCGAGCCGACGAAGCAGCATGTTCGATATCTTCGATCCTTCCAAGATTTTCATCGTCGGCGTCGTCGCGCTCATCGTCATCGGGCCGAAGGAATTGCCGCGCGTGATGCGCACGGTCGGCCAGGTGGTCGGCCGCATGCGCCGCATGGCCAACGAGTTCCAGCAGCAATTCAACGAGGCGATGCGCGAGGCGGAACTCGAAGACGTCAAGAAGGAGCTGGCGGCGATGAACGAGGCCGCCAAAGTCGACGTGACGGGCGTCGACGTGTCTTTCGATCCGGCGACGCTCACCCAGCATGACCAGCCGGCGACGCCCGAAGTGGCAAAGCCCGCGGCTGAGGAAAAGCCGGCCGAGCCGGCGACGAGCGAGGCGCGGAGCGAAGCCGATCTCGACGACGTGAAGAAGGCGCTCGAGGCGATGAACGAGGCCGCCAAGGTCGAGGCGAAGCCGGCGGTCGCGGAGCCGGTTGAGGCCAAGCCGAACGGCGCGACGCGCAGCGCGGCGCAGGCGCCGTCGGTCGAGACCGCGCCGCCGTTGCAAGCCGAACTCGCCGAGAGCGTGTTGCGCGAGGGCCGCGCGCCATGACCGAAGCCGATATCGAGGCGACCAAGGCGCCGTTGATGGATCACCTGATCGAGCTGCGCGCGCGGTTGATCCGCTCGCTGCTCGCCTTCGCCGTCGCCTTCATCATCTGCTTCTATTTCTCGCGCACGATCTACAACATCCTGACGCTGCCTTACGTGCATATCGTCGGCGCCGAGAACGCCAAGCTGATCGCGACGCATTTCCTCGAGCAATTCTTCACCAATATGAAGCTCAGCATGTTCGGGGCGGCGGTCATCGCCTTCCCGATCATCGCGGTGCAGATCTACAAGTTCGTCGCGCCCGGCCTCTATCGCAGCGAGCGCCAGGCCTTTCTGCCGTACCTGATCGCGACGCCGATCTTCTTCGTGCTCGGCGCGCTGCTCGTCTATTTCGCGGTGATGCCGCTGCTGATCCGCTTTTCGGTCTCGTTGCAGCAGGTCAACCGGCCCGGCGAGGCGACGATCGAATTGCTGCCCAAGGTCAACGAATATCTTTCGCTGATCATGACCCTGATCTTCGCCTTCGGGGTCGCCTTCCAATTGCCGGTGATCCTGACGCTGCTCGGGCAGGTCGGCATCATCGATTCGGCCTATCTGCGCTCCAAGCGCCGCTACGCGATCGTCATCGTGACCGGCCTCGCGGCGATCCTGACGCCGCCGGACGTGATCAGCATGTGCTCGCTCGCGGTGCCGATGCTGCTGCTCTACGAGGGCGCAATTTTCGCCGTCCAAATGGTGGAGAAGAAACGATTGGCGGCGCAATCGTCGAAGTGACGATCCCGCCGCCCGTCATTGCGAGGGGCGTAGCGACGAAGCAACCCATTCGTAGGGCGGCGCTTTATGAATGGATTGCTTTGCTGCGCTCGCAATGACGGATTGAAGATAACCTAATCTTTCGTTCTTCACCTTTCGCATTCTCATGACCCTCCGCGACGCCTTATCCGCGATCATCGCCGCCTTGTTCTTCGGCCTCGCCTTCATCGCGATCAAGATCGGCTTGCGCGAAACGACGCCCTTCCTGCTGACCGCGTTGCGCTTCGCTTTCGCGGCCTTTCCGGCCGTGCTGTTCATCAAGCCGCCGAAAGCCTCGTTGGGCCTGACGGCGCTCTACGGCCTGACGATCGGCGTCGGCCAATTCGGCGTTCTGTTCGTCGCGATCGGCCTCGGCATGCCGGTGGGGCTTGCTTCGCTCGTCATCCAATTGCAGGTCTTCATCACCATCTTTCTCGCCTGGGCCTGGCTCGGCGAGAAGCCGAAGCAGGCGCAGTTGATCGGCGGGGCAATCGCGCTCCTGGGCATTGCGGCGATCGGCTCGGAGCGGCTGCACGGCGCCAGCCTCGGCCCGTTCCTGCTCGTTCTGATCGCCGCCGCCTTCTGGGGGATCGGCAATCTGATCGGCAAGATCGCCGGCAAGATCGACATGCTGGCTTTCGTCGTCTGGGCGGCGCTCGCCGTTCCCGCGCCGCTGGTCCTGCTCTCTCTGATGTTTGAGGGACCGGCGCGGCTCGCCGCGCTCGCCCACCCGAGCCTGACCCTCCTCCTCTGCGTCGCCTTGCTCGCCTATGGCGCGACGGTGATTTCCTACGGCCTCTGGGCGCGGCTGCTGGCCCTCTATTCCGCGGCCGAGGCCGCGCCTTTCGCGCTGCTGATCCCGATCGTCGGCATGGTCTCCGGCGCGGCGGTCTTCGGCGAGCCCTTAAGCGCGATTGAACTGATAGGCGCCGCTCTGGTAATGGCGGGACTCACATTCAACGTCTTCGGCGACCGGCTTTTGAGCCGGCGCGCAAAAGCGGCTTAGGGGCCATGCACGACATCAAGCTCATCCGCGACGATCCGGGGGCGTTCGACGCTGGCCTCGCCCGCCGCGGCCTGCCGCCGCAAGCCGCCGCTCTGATCGCCCTTGACGACAAGCGCCGCGCCGCGATCCTCGAATTGCAGAAAGCGCAGGAGCGCCGCAACGCCGTCTCGAAGGAGATCGGCCAAGCCATGGCCAAGAAGGACATGGCGCGGGCCGAGGCGCTCAAAAGCGAGGTCGCCGACCTGAAGACGAAAATGCCGGACCTGGAGGCGGCGGAGAAGGCCGCGCTCGCCGCGCTGGAGAGCGAGCTCGCCGCCATTCCGAACATTCCGGCCGCCGATGCGCCGGACGGCAAGGACGAGACCGAGAATGTCGAGGTCCGCCGCCACGGCGAGGCGCCGTCTTTCGCGAATGGCTACAAGCCGAAGGAGCATTTCGACATCGGCGAGACGCTCGGCCTGATGGATTTCGAGAGCGCCGCGAAGATTTCCGGCGCGCG
>DATGLU010000014.1:0-6031 GCA_035294045.1 Roseiarcus sp.
ATATGGACTCGCTCGCCTATAAATTCGACATCGTGTTGCGCGGCCGCCGCTCGACGCCGTTCGAGAACAGGAAAGAGGGCAATTGATGGTTCAGAAGCTCGACCATCTGAAAGAGACGCCGTCGCAGACCGCCGGTCCTTATGTCCATATCGGCGCGACGCCGAACTTTTCCGGCATCGAGGGCGTCTATCCGCAAGACCTCGGCAAGACCATGGTCGGCCGCGACGCCAAAGGCGAGCGGATCACGATCGTCGGCCGCGTTCTCGACGGCCTGGGCGAGCCGCTGAAGGACGCCCTGATCGAAATCTGGCAGGCCGACGCCGCCGGTCTCTATAACAGCCAGCAGGAAAAGCGCGGCAAGGCCGACCCTCATTTCACCGGCTTCGGCCGTCAGGCGACGGATTACGTCACCGGCGAATATCGTTTCGAGACGATCAAGCCCGGCGCCGTTCCTTTCGTCGACGGCCGGCCGATGGCGCCCCACATCACCTTCTGGATCGTCGCCCGCGGCATCAATGTCGGCCTGCACACGCGGATGTATTTTTCCGACGAAGCCGCGGCCAACGCCAAATGCCCGGTTCTCGCCCGGCTCGAACACCAGAGGCGGGTCGACAGCCTCGTCGCCCAGCGCAGCGACAAGGGCGGCCGCGCGACGTACCATTTCGACATCCGCCTGCAGGGCGAGAACGAGACGGTGTTCTTCGACATTTGAGCGTCATCCTCCCCCGTCGAAGACGGGGGAGGGGAACCGCGCGCGTCAGCGCGCGGTGGAGGGGGCCGCGGAGGTTCAGGATAAATCTCAACCGCCGGAGCCCCCTCCACCATGCTTCGCATGGTCCCCCTCCCCCGCTTTGCGGGGGAGGATGGCGGCGCCGACGCGGCAGGTACGAGCCATGACCGTTTCCGCCTTCGATCATCCGATCCTCTCCGCTCTGGTCGGCGATGCGGAAATCGCCGCCGCGTTTTCGGTCGAGGCGGACGTCAGGGCGATGCTCGCTTTCGAGGCGGCGCTCGCCGAGGCCGAGGCGTCGGTCGGCCTGATCGCGCCCGACGCCGCTTCGCGCATCGCCTGGGCCTGCGCGACGTTTTCGCCCGATCTTGCCGCGCTCGCTCAAGGCGCGGCGCAGGACGGGGTCGTCGTCCCGGCCCTTGTCAAGCAGCTTCGCCGGGCGGTCGGCGAGCCGCACGCGGCGGATGTCCATCGCGGCGCGACCAGCCAGGACGTCATCGACACCAGCCTTGTCCTACGCCTGAAAGGCGTCGTTGCGACGCTTGGCGCGCGGCTCGACGCGCTGATCGCCGCCTTGCGCGAATGCGAGGCCGAGCAGGGTCAAACGCCGCTGATGGGGCGAACCCGCATGCAGCGCGCCCGCCCGATCCATGCGCATGACAAGCTCCGCGCCTGGCGCGAGCCTTTGCAGCGCCATCGCGAGAGGTTGGAGCAATTGAAGCCGCGCCTGCTCGTCGTCCAGTTCGGCGGCGCGGTCGGAACGCGCGACGATCTCGACGGCAAGGGCGAGCGCATCGCCGCCGAATTGGCGCGCCGGCTCGATCTCCTCGCCGCGCCGTGCTGGCATGTCGAGCGCGACGCGCCGGCGGAATTCGCCGCGTGGCTGTCGCTCGTCTCCGGCGCGCTCGGCAAGATCGGCCAGGATGTCGCGCTCCTGGCGCAGAACGAGATCGGCGAGGTCAAGCTCGCCGAAGGCGGCGGCTCCTCGGCCATGCCGCACAAATCCAATCCGGTGCGCGCCGAAATCCTCGTCGCGCTGGCGAGATTCAACGCCGCGCTGCTCGGCGCTCAGCATCAGGCGCTGGTCCATGAGAACGAGCGCTCCGGCGCCGCCTGGACGCTCGAATGGCTCACTCTGCCGCAAATGATTGTCGCAACCGCCGCCGGGCTCAGGCATGCGGCGGGGCTGTGCGCGGGGATGAAGTTCGTTTCCTCCCCCGTGCAGCGAAGCGGAACGGGGGAGGGGGACCGCCCGAAGGGCGGTGGAGGGGGCCGCGGCGGTTGAGTACGATCCTGAGAGGCCGGAGCCCCCTCCACCATGCTTCGCATGGTCCCCCTCCCCCGCTTTGCGGGGGAGGATGGTCACCCCGCTGGCCAGCCGAGGGCGCGAGACACGCGGCCGAGCTTGTCCGGATTCCGCTGCACGTAGATCGCGGTGATCTTTTCACCGTCGGTCTCGATGGCGATCGCGGTCAGCGGGTCGCCTTGCGCGATGCTGACCATGGCTGGGCGGCCGTTGATCTCGGTCGATCTCCATTGCAGCGTGTCGAGGAAATTCGATTTCGACGCTAGGCCGATGATGAGGCGTACGACATTGTCGGCGCCATAGATCGGATTGAGCGCGGCCCTGACGCGGCCGCCGCCATCGGTATAGGCGATCGCGTCCGGCGCGAACAACGCGGCGAGCTCGTGCGCGTCGGCGGCGGCGCTGGCTTTTGCGAAACGGGCGAGCAGGTCGCGGTGAGCGTCGCTCCTGGCCGAAAAGCGCGGACGATCGGTCTTGACGCGCTCACGCGCCCGGCTCAGCAATTTGCGGCAGGCGGGCTCGGTTTTGCCGAGCGTCGCGGCGATCTCGTCGTAATCGAAATCGAACGCGTCGTGCAGGATCAACGCGGCGCGCTCTTCCGGCGACAGCCGCTCCAGCACATGCATCAGCGCCAGCGACAGATCGGAGGCGAGCTCGGCGTGCTCGGCCGGCGCGTCGGCGGCGAAGACGCGCGCATCGTCGGGCAGGATCGGCTCGGGCAGCCACGGCCCGACATAGGATTCGCGCCGGGCCCGCGCCGCGCGCAACGCGTCGAGCGCGAGCCGGACCGCCGCCGTCGACAGCCAGGCGAGCGGATCACGGATGTCATTCGCCTCGATCGCGCTCCAGCGCAGCCAGGCCTCCTGGACGACGTCCTCGGCCGCCGACATTTCGCCGAGCATGCGATAGGCGATGTTGAGCAGGCGCGGCCGGCAGCGCTCGAAAATCGCGATATCGCCTTTCATGCCGCTTTCCTTACCGCGATCACATCGTCGGCGACCACCAGTTTCTGGCAGGCGGCGCCATGGCCGAGGCCGCGCTTCAAGGTGGGATAGACGCGCGCGCCGGCGACGGCGAGGGCGAGCGCGACAAGGCCACGCTCGTCGTATCTCGCCTTGGCCTCGATCGAGAGCTGCTGCGCCTCCGGCGCATTGGTCGCCACGGCCTGGCCATAGCGGAAGCCAAGCGCGGCGTCGGCGCCGGCGCGCGCCAGATCGCCGCGGATCAACGCCGCGAGGACTTTTGTATCGACCCCTGCTTTCAGCGCCATATCGACGACGAGCTGCGAGCAAGGCCCGCAATCCTCGCTCATCGCTCCGGCGAGCTTGGCGGCGTACCAAGCTTCGCGCGGCGCGCCGGCGCGATGCTGCGCCATGCCCTGGAACAGAGCGAATTTCAGGAAAGCCGGCAGCGAGGCGTCGAGCACTTCATGCGTATAGGTCGCGTCATAGCCGAATTCGCGCTCCATCGCCGCGATCTTCCTGTGCAGATAGGCTTTGAACATGGTCCGCTCCTTCTTGTTGCGCCCGCCAGAGGGCGAGCCCCAGGCCAACGAAGCCGATGAAGACGACGCCGACGACTTGCGCGGCGGCGTTCGGCGCGTCGGTTGGAAAGCCGTCGCTGAGCCATCCGGCGATATGGAAGAGGGCGTGCAGCGCCGGCCAGAGCGCGCCGGCCAAGGCGAAAGCGGCGAGGCCGCGCCCGGTCTTGAAGCCGGCCGCCATGCCGGCGCCGCTGGCGAGATAGGCGAGGGCGATGTCGACAACGAAATGGTGGTTGAACGGCCCGGTCGCGGCGACGCCGGGGACCGACTCGTACCAGCGATGCGGCGCGGCCAGCATCAAGAGGCCGTTGCCGAGATTGAGCAGGCCGAGCAGGCCGAGAAGTAGGCGGGCGGGCATCATTGACCTCTCGCTGTCATTCCCGCGCAAGCGGGAATCCAGGGCCGCCACGCTTGCCGGAGAGGCCGCGCTGGATTCCCGCTTACGCGGGAATGACATTGGCGGGCGTCCGCAATCGTGTTGGCAATGAAGACGAAGCGGTCCCCGTTTTTGTGACCGCTCTCAGCCTGACTGCTGGAATTATCGCGAGCCCCGTGGAAGATTGGCCGCCGATCGTCAGAGGGGAGGCGGCCACGGACGCGGATGTCGTCATTGTCGGCGCCGGCTTGGCCGGGCTGGTCGCGGCCTGCGAACTGGCCGAGACGAGGAAAAAAGTCGTTATTGTCGAGCAGGAAGCGGAGCAATCGCTCGGCGGCCAATCCTTCTGGTCGCTGGGCGGCCTGTTCCTGGTCGATTCGCCAGAGCAGAGGCGGATGCGCATCCGCGATTCGTTCGACCTGGCGCTCGAGGACTGGATGGGGACCGCCGCCTTCGACCGCGCCGAGGATTATTGGCCGCGGCTTTGGGCTGAGGCCTATGTCGCTTTCGCGGCCGGCGAGAAGCGGGCTTGGCTGGCTGAGCGCGGCCTGCGCTTCTTTCCCGTCGTGGGCTGGGCCGAGCGCGGCGGCCACAATGCGGTCGGCCATGGCAATTCGGTGCCGCGCTTTCATCTGACCTGGGGGACTGGGCCCGGCGTGCTCGAACCCTTCGCCAAGCGCGCTTTGGCCGCAGCGGCGGAAGGACTCATCGCCTTCAGATTCCGCCATCGCGTCACGGAAATCACTCGGAGCGGCGGCGCGGTCGACGGCATCGCCGGCGATATTTTAGAGCCGAGCGCGGCGCCGCGCGGCGAGAAGAGCTCGCGCGCGGCGGTCGGCCGCTTCGCGCTTCACGCGCAGGCGGTGATCGTCGCCTCCGGCGGCATCGGCGGCAATCACGATCTGGTGCGCCAGAACTGGCCGAAAAGCCTCGGCGAGCCGCCGAAGCGGATGATCACCGGCGTGCCGGCTTATGTCGACGGAAGCATGCTGGCGGTCGCCGAGGCGGCCGGGGCGAGGCTGATCAATCGCGACCGGATGTGGCATTATGTCGAGGGCGTCAAGAACTGGGCGCCGATCTGGCCGGACCATGCGATCCGCATCCTGCCCGGCCCATCCTCGCTCTGGCTCGACGCGCGCGGCCGGCGCCTGCCCGTCCCGCTCTATCCCGGGTTCGACACGCTGGGCACGCTGCGCCATATCCGCACGACGGGGTACGACCATACCTGGTTCGTGCTGACGCGGAAAATCATCGCCAAGGAATTCGCCCTTTCCGGCTCCGAACAGAACCCGGATTTCACGGCGACGAGCTGGCGGCAGGTGATCGCCAGGGCGCGAGCCGGAACGCCGGGGCCGGTAAAGGCCTTCATGGAGAAGGGCGAGGATTTCATCGTCGAGCGCGAACTGCCCGACCTGGTCGGGCGGATGAACGCGCTCATCGGCGAGCCGCTGCTCGATCTTCAGATCGTCGAGCGGGAAATCCGCGCCCGCGACCGCCAGATCGACAATCCTTTCGCCAAGGACATGCAGATCGTCGCGATGCGCGGCGCCCGCGCCTATCTCGGCGACCGGCTGATCCGCGTCGCGCGGCCGCACAAGCTGCTCGACCAGACAGCCGGGCCGCTGATCGCGGTGCGGCTCAACATTCTCACGCGCAAGACGCTGGGCGGGATCGAGACCGATCTCGACAGCCGCGCCCTCGGCCCGGACGGGCAGGCGGTTCCCGGCCTCTACGCGGCCGGGGAAGCCGCCGGCTTCGGCGGCGGCGGCATGCATGGCTATCGCGCGCTGGAAGGGACCTTCCTCGGCGGCTGCATCTTTTCCGGCCGCGCCGCCGGCCGCGCCGCCGCGAAAGCGGCGGGGTGAGTTCCTCTCGCTTCCGTTTCGCGGAGGAGGTACGGAGGCGGTGAATCCGACGCCGCGAGTCGACCGGCGCGCCGGCGGATGAGGACGGGCATCGCCCGGGGCGTGTTGCAGGCGCGGCGCGGGGCTTCTATGAAGGCCCGATGTCCGCCCGTCCGATCGTCCGTTTCGCGCCTTCGCCGACCGGGCGCATCCATATCGGCAACGCCCGCAC
>DATGLU010000015.1:0-6136 GCA_035294045.1 Roseiarcus sp.
CGACGCTCGCCCTGAACGTCTCGCCTTTCGTCCTGATCGTTCGCGTTTTCACGTCGACCGACTTGATACCGCCGGTGAACTGGCCCGGCAGCCACTCGATCATTCCCGGATAGTGTCGGTTCCAGGCGTCCTGGAACAGATCCTGCTCGAAGAAGGTATCCTTCGCATCGAGGATAAGGATCTTCGCCCGCGGCTTGAACTGCTTGAAATAGTAGGCGACCAGGCAGGCGCGCTCGTACGGACCGGGCGGGCAGCGAAACGGGTCCGGCGGCGCGCCGATGACGAAAAGGCCGCCGTCCTCCATGCTTTCGAGCTGCTTGCGCAGCAGTTTTGTCTGCGGCCCGCCGTTCCAGGCAGCCGGCATGATCTGCATCGCCGCTTGGTCATAGCCTTCGAAGCTGCCGAATTCGAAGGAGATGCCCGGTGCGACGACGCAGCGGTCGTATTCGAGCTTTGCGCCGCCGCCGAGCATCACGGTCTTCGCCGCCGGATCGATCGCCGTTGCCGATTCATGCACCACCTTGATGCCGTATCGGCGCGCCAGCCTCTGATAGTCGTGGGTGAGCGACTCGAACGAGCGCATGCCGGCAAGATAATAGTTGCTGAAGAAGCACGTGGTATAGCAGGGCTTCGGCTCGACCAGCGTGACGTCGATGGAGGCCGCGCTCGCGGCCAGGTATTTGGCAACCGTGGCGCCGCCGATGCCGCCGCCGACCACCACCACCCGGGCCTTGGCGGCGCTTTTCGCCGCGCGCACGCCGAGCGCGGCGATGCCGGCCGCGCCGGCGAGCGTGCCGAACTTGCGACGTGTCCAGGTCATCGCACCTTCGTCTCCCTGGGCAACGCAGCCAGATAATTGGCGAGCGTTGCGATCTCCTCATCGCTGAGCATCAGCGCGACCGCGTGCATGATCTGGCTCGCGCGCGCGCCGGACTTGAACGCCGCCATGCTGACAACGAGCTGCTTTTGGTCCATCCCGGCGATCGACGGGATGCCTTTGTCGCGGCCGTCGAGCCGATGGCAGGATGCGCATATGGCAGCGAGCCGGGCGCCTCGAGCGGCGTCCGCTGCCGTGACGGGACCCGCCGCAAGCGCGGACACGCTTGCTGCAATCGAGAGCGCGACCAGGCAACCGAGGTTCGCGACGCTTGCCGCGCGGCCGTTGGCAATCATGCGGCCTCGCCGCGGGCGTCCGACCATGCCGAATAATCGGTCTTGCGCCATCTTCAAGTCACGCTGAGTTGCTGTGCCAATGCGTAGACGCCGCCTCCATCCTCCTGCCAGATGAAATCGAGCCGACCGCTCTCGCTCGCTCGCAGGTAGAATTGAAAGAAGGGATTGGCGGCGACGGCCTCGTGCAGATCGACAACGAACACGTCGACGCCGTTATAGCGGCAGACAAACTTGTTGATGATCTTGCGCGGGATGACCTTGCCGTCGGCATCCTTGCGCAGACCGGTCTCCATCTGATGACTGATGATGGCCTTGACTTCCAGCAACTCGCCTTTCGTCGCCTCACTCGGCACCAGGACGCGGGGCACGGGACGGCTCATCTTTCTTCCTCACCAGACAGGATCATTCGCAGCCATTGGTTGCGACCTCGACCCAAGCCTTGGCCAGCAGCAGCGTGTCATCGTTCATTTCGGCTACGGCTAGGACGTATTGCGGTTCCGCCAGGCGGATGCGCGTGGAAACGCGCGGTTGGCTGCGCTGCGGCACGAAGTGAAAGGTGGCGACCTCGATAAGCGGATTGCGCGGCGCAATCACGCGCACGCTGCGCACGTGATCGCTCTCGGTCATTGCACTGTCGATCGCGAGAGCAAGAGGGACGCTATATCCGTTCGAAAAGCTGCGCGGCATTGCCAGATGCATGCGCTCCGACTCGGTCGGCGTCTTCCCGGTCAGCCGCTTGACCAGCGCGACGGGCTCCTCGGCGAGGTCGGTACGCTCCTCGTTCGCGCGCGTCGGCGAGACGAGGGCTGCCGTCGCCAGTCCGGCGGCGCCGGTCAACAGCAGCGTCCGCCGCGTGGTGGCCTCCCGCGTCGGACCTTTGTCGAACATGCAGCCTCCTTCCGAGGAGCCATATCGCGCCATGGGTTGTTGATCGACGATCGAAAAGCGCCCCAAGCACGCGCCGAACGGATCCTGCTCTCCTCAGAACTCGATGGGCTCTTCCGGAGGATGCGGATGGCCTTCCGGGATCGACTCGTCACGCGGCTCGGCGACCATCGCCTCGGTCGTGATCAGCAGTCCGGCGATCGAAGCTGCGCCCTGAAGGGCGATCCGCACCACGCTGGTCGGATCGATAATGCCCTTGCTCAGCAGATCGCCGAATTCGCCGGTCTGCGCGTCGAAGCCGTACGCGTAGGTATCCTTTTCCAGGATCTTCCCCACCACGATCGAGCCGTCCTCGCCCGAATTGATGATGATCTGCCGCGCCGGCCAGCCGAGCGTCTTGCGCACGATTGCAATGCCGTGCTGCTGGTCCGCATTCTCGCCGGTCAGCTTTTCGAGCGCCTTGGCCGCACGCAGCAGCGCTACCCCGCCGCCGGGCAGAATGCCTTCCGCGACCGCCGCGCGGGTCGCATTCACGGCATCCTCGACGCGGTCCTTGCGCTCCCTTGCCTCCACCTCGGTTGCGCCGCCGACGCGAATGATGGCGATTCCGCTCGCGAGCTTGGCGACCCGTTCCCGCAGCTTCTCCAGATCGTAATCGGAGGTTGTCCGCTCGATCCGCGCCTTGAGCTCGGCGATGCGCGCGTCGATCGCCGCCTTGGCCCCGGCGCCGTTGATGATCGTGGTGCTGTCTTTGCCGATCGACACCTTCTTGGCGCGACCGAGCATGTCGAGACCGACCTGCTCGAGCTTGATGCCGAGATCATCGGAAATCGGCGTGCCGCCGGTGACGATGCCAATGTCCTCCAGCAGTGCCTTGCGCTCGTCGCCGAAGCCGGGTCCCTTGACGGCGGCGATCTTCAGGCCGCCGCGCAGCCGGTTGACGACGAGCGTGGCGAGGGCCTCGCCCTCGACGTCCTCGGCGATGACGAGAAGCGGCCTCTGCGCGCGCCGCACCGCCTCCAGCACCGGCAGGAACTCCTGCAATGCCGACAATTTCTTCTCATAAATCAGGATGTAGGGGTCGGGCATCTCGACCAGCATCTTGCCGGCATTCGTCACGAAATGCGGCGAGATGTAGCCGCGATCGAACTGCATGCCCTCGACGAATTCGAGTTCGGTCGCCGTCGATTTCGCTTGCTCCACCGAGATCACGCCGTCGCTGCCGACTTTTTCTATGGCTTCGGCGATCAGCCGCCCGATTTCGACCTCGCCGTTGGCCGAGATGGTCCCGATCTGAACAAGCTCCTCGCTTCTGGTGACCTTTTTCGAGTTTCGCTTGAGGTCGGCGACGACGGCGCCGACCGCGAGATCGACGCCGCGCTTGAGGTCCATGGGATTCATGCCGGCGGCCACGGCCTTGGTCCCTTCCACGACGATGCCGTGTGCGAGCACGGTCGCCGTGGTCGTGCCGTCGCCCGCCAGATACGAGGCCTTGTTGGCGACCGCTTTCACCATCTGCGCGCCCATGTTCTCGAATCTGTCGGCGAGGTCGATTTCCTTGGCGACGGTAACTCCGTCTTTGGTAACGCGCGGGCCGAACGATTTGTCGAGCGCGACAATGCGTCCCTTGGGCCCGAGCGTGACGCGCACGGCGCCGGCCAAAGTGTCGATTCCGCGCAGCATTTTTTCTCGCGCCTCGGTCGAGAATGCGAATTCTCTGGCCGCCACCTGCTCCTCCCCCTGGCGATTGTTGCTTTCACCAATAGCGCAGCATGATCATGCCGCCAACTTTCGAGCACGCGGCTGCATTGCAAAAAATTATCCGGGGTCGAACGAATCTTATGGAGACCCTTATCGGCGGCGGTCGGCGGCGGCGGGAGAAGTTGCCAACCGCGTGCGGGCGTCGCATTGTTTCGGCGAACTCGCCGGCGACGCTTGGAAATGGTCCGCCAGCCGATGGCATTTTCATTCGGGCAAGAAGCGGCGGCGCTGCGCTCTGCAATGCCATCGGCGGCAGCGGCGGTTGCAAGCGAGCCGGCCGCGGGCGCCGCGGAGGCGCGGCCGCGCTCCTCTCCGCGCAGGTTGGATCTGCGCCCGCTCGCATCGCTCGTTCCCTACGTCATGCGCTATCGCTGGCGGGCGCTGGCGTCGTTCGGCGCGCTGCTCTTGGCCGCGCTGACGACGCTCATCGTTCCCGTGGCGGTGCGGCGCATGATCGATTTCGGCTTCTCGGCACGCGGCGTCGCGCTCATCGATTCTTATTTCCTCGTGATGATCGCGGTCGCGGCTCTGCTCGCGCTCGCCAGCGCGCTGCGCTACTACCTCGTCACCACCCTGGGCGAGCGCATCGTCGCCGATCTGCGCGGCGATGTTTTCGCCCATGTCACCGCGCTATCGCCCGCCTTCTTCGACGAGGCGCGGACGGGGGAGGCGATCTCGCGGCTCACCGCGGACACGACGCAGGTGAAGGCGGCGGTGGGCGCTTCCGCCTCGGTCGCGCTGCGCAATCTCGTTCTGTTCGTCGGCGCGAGCGCCATGATGGTGGCGACGAGCGCGCAACTCTCGGCGTTTGTGCTGGCGGCGATTCCGGTCATCGTCCTGCCGCTCTACGCTTTCGGCCGCGCGGTGCGCCGTCGCTCGCGCCTTGCGCAGGACACGCTGGCCGAGGCCTCGGCCCATGCCGCCGAGCTGATCGGCGCGGTGCGCCTGCTGCAAGCCTTCACCAACGAGCGGCTCGGCATTGCGCGCTTTCGCGCGGCGGTGGAGAGCGCCTTTTACGCCGCAAGCGCCTCGATCCGTGCGCGCGCCATCCTCACCGCGGTTGCCATTTTTCTCGTCGCCACCAGCGTGGTGATCGTGCTGTGGATCGGCGCACAGGATGTGCTCGCCGGCAAAATCTCGGCCGGTCGGCTCGGTCAGTTCATTCTCTACGCCGTGTTCGCCGCCGGCGCGCTCGGTTCGCTGTCGGAGATCGGCGGCGAAGTGGCCCAGGCCTCGGGCGCCGCCGAGCGGCTGTTCGAACTGCTCGCCGTCAAGCCGGCGATCGTGCCTCCGGCGCGAGCGCACGCGTTGCCGTTGCCGCCGCGCGGCGAGGTCGAATTCGCCGACGTGCACTTCTCTTATCCGACGCGGCCTCGTCCGCCGGCGCTGCGCGGCGTGTCGTTTCGCGTCCGGCCGGGCGAAAGGCTTGCCATCGTCGGCCCTTCCGGCGCCGGCAAGAGCACGATCTTTCATCTCCTGCTGCGCTTTTATGATCCGAGCGCCGGCGCGATCATGCTCGACGGCGTGCGGCTTTCGGATCTCGATCCGGCCGCGTTGCGCGCACGCATGGCGCTGGTGCCGCAGGACAGCGTGATGTTTGCCACCTCGGTGCGGGAGAATATCCGGTTCGGGCGACCGGGTGCGTCCGATGCCGAGGTCGCGCTTGCCGCCGATCTTGCGCAGGCCGCCGCCTTCATTGCGGCGCTGCCGCAGGGTTTCGATACGCCGGTCGGCGAGCGCGGAGTCACGTTGTCCGGCGGCCAGCGGCAAAGGATAGCCATCGCCCGCGCCGTTCTGCGCGATGCGCCGCTCCTGCTGTTCGACGAGGCGACGTCCTCGCTCGATGCGGAGAGCGAAACGCAGATCGCCGCAGCGCTTGCCGAGCTGATGAGCCGGCGCACGACCATCGTGATCGCCCACCGGCTTGCCACCGTGCTCTCATGCGACCGCATCCTGGTGCTGGAGGACGGCCGCATCGTCGAGGAGGGCAAGCACCAGACACTCGTCGCCGCCGGCGGACTTTACGCCCGGCTCGCCAAGCTGCAGCTCGGGGCGCATGAGCCGATGCCGAGCTGCGGCGCGCAGTGATTTCGCTGCGCCGACGGCTCAGTTCGGCAAGCCCGCCTTGGCGAGGCCCTCGGCGATGCGCCGGGCGTCTTTTTCGTTCTTGAAGGGCAGGCGGCCGAGATATTCCTCGAATGCGTAGTTCGGATTGATCGCCTTGAGCTCGCTCCATACGCGGCGCGCCTCGTCGGCTTGTCCGAGGTGGCCGAGCGCGGAGGCGAGGATGGCGCGCGAAAAGTCGGTGTTCGGCACC
>DATGLU010000016.1:0-6030 GCA_035294045.1 Roseiarcus sp.
GGATTTTAGCTCGCCTTCGCCGGGCGTTTTTCGCCGGGGCGGTCCGCGCCCCACATTTTCTCGAGGTTGTAGAATTTGCGGACCTCGGGACGGAAAATGTGGACGATCGCGTCATTGGCGTCGAGCAAGACCCAATCGCCATGCGGCAGGCCTTCGATGCGCGGCGCGGCGAGGCCGCCGGCCTTGAACGCCTTGAGCAGGCGGTCGGCGATCGCTCCGACATGGACGTTGGAGCGCCCGGTTGCGATGACCATCAGATCGGCGAGGGTGGTTTTGCCGCGCAGATCGATCGAAACGATGTCTTCAGCCTTGGCGTCTTCGAGACCGGTCGTGATCGTCTGGGCGAGAAAGCCGACTTCGGATTCAACGGAACGGGAAGCCGGCGGGCGCGGCTCAACAGCCGCATTTTGGGGCTGCGCTAAAGTCAGAGTCTTGACCCTCCTTCAGGCCGCCCTGAGGCGGCGGCCTTCATAAAACATGAGCGGTCTCGGCGCGCTTTTCAACCCGGTTCGCGGCGGCTTCGTCGCGCCGAATCGCGCTCGACGAGAGCATAGATTGCGGACCATGCAAAAAGATGAACGCGGGCGGCCGACTTTCGGCGAAATCGGCGGCGCGCCCCTCCGGGACGCGGAATTTGGCGAAATAGCCCGTCGCCGGGGCGGCCAAGGCGCTCAGGGTCGAGCCGGGCCGGGCGATCGCCGCGACCGGAACCTGTTCGGCGAGCCGGCGCCACCGCCGCCAGAGATGGAACTGGCGCAGATTGTCGGCGCCCATCAGCCAGACGAAATGCACGCCCGGCGCATGCCGGCGCAGAAAGGCGACCGTGTCGGCGGTAAAGCGGGCGCCGATCTCGGCCTCGAAGCCGGTCACCGCGATGCGCGGGTCGCGGGCGAGGGCGCGGGCCTCGGCGAGGCGCGTTGCAAGGCTCGGCAGACCCTCATTGTCCTTGAGCGGATTGCCCGGCGTCGCCAGCCACCACACCCGATCCAGGCGCAGGCGCTTCAGCGCAAAAAGCGAGATGAGGAGATGGCCTTGATGCGGCGGGTTGAAGCTGCCGCCGAGCAGGCCGATCCGCTGGCCAGGGCTGAAGCGGGGCAGGCGCGCGATCATGCCTTTTGGCTTGCGGCCGGCTTTTCGAGGACGATCTGCACTTCGATGCAGGCAGCGGGGATGCGGGCGCCGAGCCAGCGATTGAACGCCCACCATGCGCGCCGCTCTTCGAGCGGCCGCAAAATCCCGCCGGAAATGATGCGAAAGCCGCGCGCCTCGACGAAGCTGAGCTTGGAATAGGCGAGCAGCGCCGCCTTGACGCTGGCGAGGGTGAAAGCCTGGACGTGATCGCGCCGGCGCGTCGAGCGGACCAGGCGGTCGAGCCGCGGCACCAGGTGGCGGCGCGCCAAATGAAGCGGCGGCAGAAAGATCGGCACGCCGACAAAGGCCTTGCCGCCCGGCTTGACCAGGCGGCCGATCGTCTCCATCGGCTTGCGCAGCTCATGGATATGCTCGAGCACCTGCTCGCAAATCACGACGTCGTATGATTCGGACGCAAGCTCGGGACAGCCTTCGGTCAAATCGGCGATGAAGAAGCGCCGGTAGAGCGATTCATCGACATTGTATTGCCGGTCCCGGTCGGCGCCGTCGAGATCGATCGCCGCGAAATTTGGGCGGGCGCGCAAATGAAGCGGCGAGGCGCCGCCGCCTGCGCCGATATCGAGAACGGAAAGCCGCCGCCCCTGCCGGGCCGCCTCTGCGGCGAGCGCGTCGATATCATGGGCGAGCGCGTCGTAGCGCGCCTGGCGGAGGCTGTAGCGCTGCGGACGCTTCGGATCGACGCCATAAGCGAGGCGGCGCGGCTTGGGCTTTTTCTCGTTCATGGCCGGAGGCAAGGGTCGGAGCGGGGGACGCATAGCGCATTTCGCGGCGGAGGGAAGGGGCATGGTCCCGACGCCCGGCGCCTCGCGTATTTGGAAAATCCTTGGAAAAGGCTTTCGCGGCGCGACTTCGCCAAATCTGGCTGAAAAAATCCCAATCTTTTCAGCGCTGCCTCATCCGCCACTCCAAAGTTTTCCAAAACTTTTCTTCGCCGAAACGGGCAAGATCAATAAGTTGCAGCGAAAAAAATGCAGTTTCGCTTCTGGCCCGCATGGTCATTCTCTCGAAGAGTCGTCCGGCGTGGAGCGCTCTCGAAACGGACAAGCATAGCAGATATTCTGATTTTCAGAAAGATAAATTCCCGCTCTAGGCCATCTCGGCAGAATCCTCAGATTTTGGAGGGACATAGAGTGATAGAAGCGGCCTCAAAACTTGTTTATGCGCTTTGGCGCACGCCGTCGCTGAGGCGAGTGGCCGAAGGAGCCAAAACTGCCGAGTTTGCAATCAAGACTGGTCGCCGGCGCGCTTCGCGCTCTCGACTTCAAGGGGCAAATGAGCGAGCCGGAAGGGCTGCGCGCCTACGCCGCGAAAGCAGCGCCGTCGGAGCGCGATCTTCGCGGTATCCGCCGTCGTGTCTCAGTGTCGTACGTAAGCATCCGGACGAAGGAAATCGTCACGCTCACCCCGCGCCGCGTCGGCGACGCGCAGATACTGTACCTACATGGCGGCGGGTTCGTGCTTCCGCCCCACAATCAGCATTGGCGCTTCCTGGCGCGGCTGGCCTGCGAGGCGCGCGCGAAAATATGCGCTCCGCTCTACCCTTTGGCGCCGGCCCATGGCTACGAGGATGTGATCGAGTTCCTGACGCCGATCTATCGGCAAATGTCCGAATCGCGCTCGGAGCGGCTGATCCTGATGGGCGATTCCGCCGGCGCCAACATCGCGCTCTCGCTCCTTCAACGCGCGCGAGAGGCGGATCTCCGCATGCCGTTCAGGCTCATCCTTATCGCTCCGGCGGTCGATCTGTCATTTGACAATCCTCTCATGAAAACGCTTGAGCCGCGCGATCCGCTCCTGACGATCGTCAGCGCGCAGGCCGGCGCGGCCTGGTACGCCAAAGGCATCCCGCTCCGCGACGCGCGGATCAGTCCGCTATTCGGCTCGCTGCGCCACTTGCCGGAAACTCAGGTGTTCATCGGAACGAACGATATCTTCCTGCCCGATGTCCGCCTCTTTTACGAGCGCGCCGTGGCGGAGGGCGTCAAGATCGAGTACCACGAAGGGCGGAGCATGATCCATTGCTGGCCGCTGATGACCTTCGTGCCGGAGGCAAAGGCGGCGCGGCGGAAGATGGTGCGGTTTATCTCAGCAACGTCGTCGGGCTAAAGCGCGCCTTGTCTTGGCGCGCCGCGGGTTCCTGCTTGGCAAATTTCCGCTGCGCGCCAGACATGTTGCGCAGGACACGTCGATGCGCTATTTTGAACTTAGTCTATATATTAAGTTGATTTATGCGCCGCAATTTCAGTCAGGTCCCCGTAGGAGATCGTCTCGTCGACGCGATGCGCCTGCTCGCGAGCGGGGTCTGCGTCATCACCGCGGGCCGGAAGCCGGCGCGCACCGGCTATACCGGAACCGCCGTCTTCTCCCTTTCGGTAGAGCCGGAAAGAATTCTGATCAGCGTCGCGCGCAATTCTTCGTCCTTTGCCGCAATCCGGAACGGGGGCTTCTTTGGCCTGAACGTTCTGAGATCCGATCAGCAGGCCATTGCCGATCGCTTCGCGGGCCGCGGTGGCGTGAAGGGCGAGGCTCGCTATGACGGCGCTGAATGGGCGACCAGCTCAAGCGGCGCGAGTTTGCTCATAGGGGCGCTCGCGAATGCGGAATGCGCCGTCGAAGAGATTCTCGAACGTCACTCGCATGCCCTCATCATTGGCGAACCTCGCTCCATCGTCACGGACCCGGATGCCGACGCTCTGATTTTCTGGCGTTCGAGCTACGCCGCGGCCGCTGCGGCGCGGGGGGGCGCTGACAGAGACTGCGCCCAGCGCCAAAAGGCCGGCGGCGACTCCAGAGAGCGCATTGACAGTCTAATAAATAGACTATATCTATAGATTTAATATATTGATGGGGCGCAATCATGGACGGACTTGGTTTCGTAACCGACAAAGCTCTCACGCCGGCAGCCGGCGTCGCCGCTGAAATCCTGCTCGGCGTCGTCCTCCTGGCGCTCGTCTACTACGTCAAGACGAAGCTGGTCCGGAACACCAAGGACTTCGTCATCGCCAACCGCAAAATCGGGTTCGGTTTCGGCGTCGCCGGGCTGATCTCGATCTGGACATGGGCCATGGCGGTCATGATGTCGGCTGCACAAACCTACTCGTTTGGCCTTTCAGGACTGTTTTGGTTCACCGTCCCCAACGGCCTTGCCGTCATCGCGGTGATCCCCTTCGTGCGTAAAATCCGCAGCTTGATGCCCGACGGCTACACCATCCCCGAATTCGTAAAAGCGCGATTCGACGGCAACAATCTCGCCGGCGGCGTGGTCGTGCTGGGCTCTCTCTTCGGCTCGCTCATCGAGGTGGTCATCAACATCAAGGGTACGTCCCTGGTGGTGTCCAACGTATTTGGCGTCGATCCGAAAGTCGCTGCGATCATTGGTCTCCTCGTCGTTCTGGTCTACTCCATCCTCGGAGGACTGTGGGCCTCGATCACGACATCCGCCCTCGCCACGCTACTCCACACGGCGCCGTCCGCGATTATTCTCGTGGCGGCGTTTCACTACGCGGGCGGCGTCGATGCTGTCTGGAACTCCGTCGCCGCGCAAGGAAACGATCTTTTGACAGTTACCCGCCCAGACGCGGCCACGGGCTTCGGCATCACTCTGGCGCTCGGACTCCTCACGGCGACGATCGCCGGGCAGGAATTTTGGCAAGTCGCCTGGGCGCTGAAAAAGAAAGACGTCAGCCGAACTTTTCTTTGGGCCGGCGCCTGGTTCTATCCGATCCCGATTTGCCTCGGATTGCTCGGTTTGATCGGACTTGCGCTGCACGTCGACATCAACACTCATCTTGGGGGCGACGCCGCTGCAATCGGTCCTTTTCTGGTCTCGCATCTCGGCCTGCCCACTTGGCTCGTGATCCTCTACGTCATTGTTATTCTTTCCGCTTGCTATTCGGTGATTGACAGCGCGTTTACGGCGACAAGCTCGGTATTCGTCGTCGACATCGTCAAGCCGCTCGCGCCGCAGATCGGCGAAAGAGCTCTGTTCGTCTGGGCGAAGGCGCCGATGTTCCTAGCCGCGGCGATCGCCGCCGGCGTGGTGCTCACTGGGGTCGATTTCGTAACCATTGTGTTGACCAGTTATGCAATACGTACCGCCATCCTGATTCCCCTCGTCCTTTCGCTATTCTGGGCGAGGATGACGGGCCTCGGGTTTGTCGCCGGCACGGTCTTGGCGATCGTTATCGGCATGCCAATCCGGGCCGCCGCCGGCGAGCTGTGGGGCTCGCTCGCCATTCTCGCGGTCAGCGCGGCAGTGCCCTTAGCGGCCGGCCTTCTCAGCAACCGCCGCTTCGACTTCGCACAGTTGAGGCGTGTCAAGGACGCCACGCTCACCGCGTCGGCGCAGGTCGCGCCGGCGGAATAAACCGCCCATCGCTCTTGATCCCACAAGGAGCCGTATCAAATGAGCTCTTCTTTAGTCTCTCCGGCCACGACCATCACGATTATCGCCGGAGCGCTCATCAGTATCTTCTATCTGCGTTATATGTGGTCCGCGCTGCAGCGCGCCGTGCTGAGTATCAACAAGCCTGAGGACGGGCGAACGGACGCGTTTGCCCACAGCTTCATCGGCGCCATTGTCGCGGTCGTCGCGTCCTCCTTGGCGATCGCGTCCTACGGCTTGTCTCCGCAATTCCTCTACCTCGGAGTGCTGCTCGCGCTAATCGCTCCGATCGCCGTCGGCTACACGTTTTACCGCGAGCTTCAAGACTGATTGCTTTTCATATTCCGGCTGCGCGTCTGTTCGCGACCGAGGCAGTGGAGAAGACTACGTGAAGAAGAAGGCGGCGCATCTGTTGGGCTTTGTCCAGCATGGCGTCAACAGCCACGCGACCGGCATGTGGCGTCACCCGAAAGATAAGATCAACTGGGATTGGA
>DATGLU010000017.1:0-8037 GCA_035294045.1 Roseiarcus sp.
GACGTCGCTCCGCAAAAATATCGGCGTCGTGTTCCAGGAGCCGCTGCTCTTCGCCCGCTCGATCGAAGACAATCTGCGCGTCGGCAAGCCTGAAGCGAGCGCCGAGGAAATCGCGGTCGCTTTGCAGCGCGCGCAAGCCGCCGACTTCGTCGGCCGCCTGCCGCAAGGGCTTGCGACCTTGATCAGCGAGCGCGGCCGCACGCTGTCGGGCGGCGAGCGCCAGCGCCTCGCCATCGCCCGCGCTTTGCTCAAGGACCCGCCGATCCTCATCCTTGACGAGGCGACCAGCGCGCTCGACGCCAAGACCGAGCGGCAATTCCAGGAAGCGCTCAAGGCCGCGACGGCCGGGCGGACGACTTTCGTCATCGCCCATCGCCTGGCGACGATCCGCGACGCCGACGAAATCCTGGTTTTCGATGAGGGACGGATCGTCGAGCGCGGCGCCTTCGACGATCTGATCGCGGCGGGCGGCCATTTCGCCTCGCTCGCCCGAGCGCAATTCATCGACGGGGAGATCGGCGCCGCCGCGCAGTGACAAGCGGCCGGCTCCGCCGAAAAGGAAAGGCTGGGCGCAACCCAGGGAAGACCTTGGCGTTTCCTCTCCCGGCGCAGCTTGTTAGAATGCGGCCAAGGAGAATAGCCCATGACAGTCGCGGAATTTCCGGTCACGCGTAGCGAGGAGGAATGGCGCCGCCTGCTGACGCCGGAGCAATATCACATCATGCGCGAGCACGGCACGGAGCGCGCCGGCAGTTGCGCGTTGAATTACGAGAAGCGTCCCGGCGCGTTCACCTGCGCCGGCTGCGGCCAGACCTTGTTCGTCTCGAAAAAGAAATTCGAGAGCGGTACCGGCTGGCCGAGCTTCAACGATCCCGAGCCCGGCGCGGTCGAGACGTCGAGCGATCGCTCCTGGGGAATGACGCGCACCGAGGTTCATTGCGCGCGCTGCGGCTCGCATCTCGGCCATGTTTTCGAGGACGGTCCGCCGCCGACTGGCTTGCGCTATTGCATCAATGGCGTGGCGATGAACTTCACGCCGGAATGATTTTGACGTGAGAGAGCGGCTATGAATGCGCCAACGCCGTCGGAAGCTTTCCGCGCCGCCGATGCGCGGCCGGACGGCCATCCGGCGGCGAAGCATGGCCGCATCGGCGTGCTTCTCGTCAATCTCGGCACGCCGGAGGCGACCGACTATTGGTCGATGCGGCGCTACTTGAAGGAGTTCCTCTCCGATCGCCGCGTCATCGAGACGCCGCGCCTCCTCTGGTGGCCGCTGCTCAATCTGGTGATCCTGTCGCGGCGTCCGCAGGCGCGCGGCCGCGCCTACGAGACGATCTGGAACAAGGAGCGCAACGAGAGCCCGCTGAAGACGATCACGCGCGCCAGCGCGGATAAGCTCGCGGCGGCGATCGCCGAGAGCGGGCGCGATCCGGCCGGCCGCTGCCTCGTCGATTGGGCGATGCGCTATGGCGAGCCGGCGCTCGGCGCCAGGCTCGAGGCGCTGCAAGCGGCGGGCTGCGACCGGATCCTGCTTGTGCCGCTCTATCCGCAATATTGCGCGGCGACCACCGCCACGGTTTGCGACAAGGCCTTCGAAACCTTGAAGGCGATGCGCTGGCAACCGACCTTGCGGGTTGCGGCGCCGTACTATGACGATCCGGTCTATATCGGCGCGCTGGCGCAATCGGTACGCCGCTCGCTCGACGCCTTGGATTTCGAGCCGGAAGTTCTGCTCGTCTCCTTCCACGGCATTCCGCGCGCCTATTTCGACAGGGGCGATCCTTATTATTGCCATTGCGCAAAGACCGCGCGATTGCTGCGCGAGGCGCTGCGCATGCCGGAAGAGCGCACGCCAATGACGTTCCAATCGCGCTTCGGCTCGACCGAATTCCTCAAGCCGTACACCGACGAAACGATCAAGGCGCTGGCGAAACGCGGCGTGAAGCGCCTCGCCGTCATGACGCCCGGCTTCGCCGCCGATTGCCTGGAGACGCTGGAGGAGATCGGCGTCGAGAACGCCGGCTATTTCCGCGCCGGCGGCGGCGAGAAATACGCCGCCCTGCCCTGCCTCAATGACAGTGACGAGGGAATGCGGGTGATCGCGGCGGTGGCCCTGCGCGAGTTGCAGGGCTGGCTATAGCGCAGCCGGGCGGCGCGATTTTTCAACACCCGTAGTGTCATTCCCGCGAAAGCGGGAATCCAGACGGAGCCGGTTTCCGGACGCCGGCAGGCTGGATTCCCGCTTTCGCGGGAATGACAGGTCCCGGCGACGACCCGCCTTGACATTTCGACATAACAAGATATATCTCATATTAAGACATATCGCATTATGTCGCAACTCAGAGGAAAATCCTATGTTTTTCATGCACACACACGGGCGAGACCGCTGCCACGCCATGCGCGAAGCCTATCGCGCCGGCCGGTTCGGGCCGGAGCATCGCCGCCATTGGGGCGGTGGACGCGAGGGCCGCGTCTTCGACCATGGCGACCTGCGTCTCGTCATCATGGCCCTGCTCGAAGAGAAGCCGCGCCATGGCTACGAGATCATCAAGGCGCTCGAAGAGCGCGTCGGCGAAGGCTATAGCCCGAGCCCCGGCGTGATCTATCCGACCTTGACCCTGCTCGAAGAGGTCGGCCACGCCACGGTCAGCGAGGAGCATGGCGGCCGCAAGCTCTACACGCTGACCGAGGAGGGAAAGGCGTTCCTGAACGCCAATCGCGGGACCGCCGAGGCGATTTTCGCGCGCTTCTCGGACCAAGGCGCGCGCCGGGGCCCGCCGCCGCAAGTGCGCCGCGCGGTCGAGAACCTATTCGCAGCGGTGAGGATCCGGCTGCGCAGCGGCCCGCTAAGCGACGCGCAAATCCGCGCCATCGCCGACGCGATCGACGCCGCCGCCAAGGCGGTGGAGCAGATTTAGGGCGCCTTCATTCCTGCGAACCGGAATCCAGAGAACCACCGCGCGTGCGGGATAGATCGTACTGGATTCCCGCTTTCGCGGGAATGACACGAGAGGCACGCACCAAGCCTCAGCGCGTCGCGACCGCGATGGCGACGCCGGCCATCACGCCGGCGGCGCTCCGGTTGACGATCTTCATCGCGCGCGGCGAGCGGAATAGAGCGCGAGCGCGGTTGGCGGCGAGGGCATAGCCGGCGAGAACCGGCGCGAGGACAAGCGGCATCGTAATGGCGATCGCCGCGAAAGCCTCGGCGTTCATCGCGTGAATGTCGACCACCAGGGGCATAATCGACAAAAAGAAGACGATCACTTTGGGATTGCCGAGCGTCAGCGACAAGGCGCCGAAGAAAAGGCGCGCGCCGCGGTCGCTCGCCGCAACCGCCTGCTCGCCGGCGCCGGCGGGGGCGCGCCAGATCCGCCAGGCGAGCCAGAGCAGATAGAGAACGCCGGCGAAACGGATCAGCGTGAACAAAGCGGCGAATTGATGCGCCAGGACGGCGAGGCCGGTCGCCGCGACGGCGAACCAGATGAGGTCGCCGACGACAAAGCCGGCGATGAAGAAAGCGACCCCGCTCAACCCCCTCGCCAGGACGCGCGCCACCACGGCGGCGACGCCGGGACCTGGCGTCGCCACGGCGACCGCATAGACGCCGGCGAACAAGAACAGAGAGGAGAGAGACATGGGCGCGCTCCTTACGCGCCACATAAAGCCAAAGCGCGCCTCAATCCAGGCCTCTCTTCCACGCTCGCTTGGCGAGCCATGCGTCGAGCGACCAGGCGCCCGCGCCATAGGCGGCCAGCGCGAGAAAGCCGCCGGCGATCGCCAAGTTCTTTTGGAAATGGATGTATTGATCGAGATCGGAAAAATCGCGGTGAAAGAACAAGGCGGCGAGAAGCGTAAAGACGGCAAGGCCGATCGCCGCGACGCGCGTCGCCAATCCGAAAAGGACGAGCAAGCCGCCGCCGAGCTCGACCAGAATCACCAAGGGGACGAGTTGCGGCCAGACGCCAAAGCCGCGCACATAGTCCATCGTGCCGGCGACATCGCCGATCTGGACGACGCCTTCGTTGATGAACAATACTGACAACAGCGCGCGGCCGGCGAGCGCCAGCACGTTTCCGCCGCGGCCGATCGTCTCGGCCGCCCTTAAGACCATCTTCAAGTCCTGCAGCCGCGCACCGTTAAAGATCAAAGATTATGGGCGTCGGTCAGCGCCTTTTGCAAGTCTTCGTATTCCTCGCAATCGGTCGAGCCGCAGATCGCCTCGATTTTGCCGAGTTGCTCCTTGGCGAGATCGAACTTGCCTTGGATCACATAGGCTTCGCCGAGATATTCGCGCACTTGCGCATAATTCGGATCGAGCGCGACGGATTTCAGATAATACCCGATGCCTTCGTCGATCCGGCCCAGTTTGCGCGTGATGTAGCCGCGATAGTTGAGCGCTTTCGGCGTATTGGGATTCTGCGACAGATCGAGAACCTGCAGCGCCTCTTCATAACGCTCGGCTTTGGCGAGCGCGAAAGCGTAATCGGCGAGCTCGCTATCGGGCAGAACGCCGCTATGGCGCGGCAGGCATTTATGCGTCTTGGCGTTCCAGACCTTGCCGCGCTCGCAGGTGGTCAGATCGGTCTGGCTCTTCGAGTGATCTTTCTGGCTTGAAGTATCGCTGTTCTGATCCGATCCGCCACCACCGCCGCCGCCTGAGGCGAGAGCGGGAGCGGCGAGAATCATGGTCAGCGCAAATGCGAGAGAAGCGGCTGGACGGGGCAGGCCAACGCGCATCATTGTGAACGACATTGGAGGAGCTCCATATTGACGGGCGCGACGGAAACACGCCAACTGCGCGTCCTATTCGCGCCGCGCTTTTGACAATGGCGCGCCGCCGGGGCGTAAGAATGGCGAGCCGCGACGAAATCAGAGCGGGCCTCACCGAGAACCTCGCGCGGCTATGGCGCTACGGCTTGGCGCTGTCGGCGGCGCGCGACACGGCCGAGGATCTCGTTCAAGCGACCGCCCTGCGCGCCCTTGAAAGAGCTGAGCAATTCCAATCCGGGACGCGGCTCGACCGCTGGCTTTTCGCTATTCTCCGCTCGATCTGGCTCAACGAAATCCGCGCCCGGCGGATTCGCGAAGGGCAAGGCTTTGTCGATCCTGACCAGGTCCTGTTCAGCGACGGCGCGGAGATCGAGACGAATATCTTCACCGGCCAAGTGTTAAATGCAGTGCATCGTCTGCCCGAAGCGCAGCGGGAAACGGTATTGCTCGTCTATGTCGAGGGACTTTCCTATGCCGAGGCGGCCGAGTTCCTCGGAACGCCGATCGGCACGATCATGAGCCGGCTCGCCGCAGCGCGGTCGGCGCTCGCCAAACTGCGCTCGCCCGATAGCGCTGCGCCGTCGGCGCGGGGGACGGCCAAATGATGGACGAGACGGACGAGAACCGCCTCGTCGCCTTGCTCGACAATCAGCTCGACGAAGCCGCGCGACGAGCGCTGGAGGCGCGGCTCGCCGCCGAGCCGGAATTGCGCGCTCGCTATCAGCGCTTGGCGGCAGGCGGCCTGCCCTTCGCCCGCGCCTTCGACGCGGCGCTCGCCGAGGCGCCAGCGGCGCGCATGCGGGCCAGGCTCGATTCGGTCGGTGGCGACGCCAGGCCCGCGCCGCCACGGCGGCGCTGGACGGCGGGCGCGGCCGCGGCGGCGATCGTTCTCTTCGGCGCCGGCTGGGCGGTTGGCCGCTACATCTCGCCGCCGGGGCTGTTGGCGCCAATGGCTTCGGCGGAGCGCGATACATGGCGCGACGCAGTCGCCAGCTATGTCGCGCTTTACACGAGAGAGACTTTCGCCGGCGGCGCCCGCGACGAAGCGGCGGCGCTGGCGCGCCTGTCGCAGGCGCTCGGCGTCGCGTTGACGCCGGACACGATCGCGCTGCCCGACCTGACCTTCAAATGGGCCGATATGCTCGCCTATGAAGGCGCGCCTCTGGGCCAGGTCGCCTATCTCGACGGCGGCGATCCGGTCGTCTTCTGCATCATCCGCGACAGCCAGAAAGAAGCGCCGGTCAAAGCCGAAACGCGGGAGGGCGTCGCCATCGCCTCCTGGGCGCGTGGCGGCCACGGCTTTCTCGTCGGCGGCCGCATCTCGCCAAAGCGGGCGACCGAGCTTGCCGAGACGCTGGCGGCGCGTTTTTGAGGCGCGCGAGCGAGGAAGTTGACAGCCGGCCATAGGCGTTAAAAAACCTCGCCGTCATTGCGAGGAGCGCAGCGACGAAGCAATCCACTCATAGAGCGCCGCCCTACGAATGGATTGCTTCGCTTCGCTCGCAATGACGGGGTACGACTAAGCCGCCCCGTGCCGGCGTCAGGAGGTTTCTCGCATGCCCGCGCATTTCGATCTCATTCTCGAAGGCGGAATCGTCGTCAACCAGGACGGCGTCGGCGCGCGGGACATCGGCATCCTCGGCGAGAAGATCGCCGCGATCGGTCCGCTCGGCCAAGCGGCGGCCGGCGAGCGGATCGATTGCCGCGGCCTTCACATCCTGCCCGGCGTGATCGACAGCCAGGTCCATTTCCGCGAGCCGGGCGCGACGCACAAGGAGGATTTGCAGACCGGCTCCGCCGGCGCCGTGCTCGGCGGCGTGACCACGGTGTTTGAAATGCCCAACACCGATCCGCTGACCGTGTCGGCCGCGGCCTTGGACGACAAGCTCAGCCGCGCCAGGAACCGCATGCATTGCGACTTCGCCTTCTGGGTCGGCGGCACGCATGACAATGTCGCCGAACTGCCGGACTTGGAGCGCCTGCCCGGCGCCGCCGGAATCAAGGTCTTCATGGGCGCTTCGACCGGCAAGCTGCTCGTGCCGGACGATCCCGGCGTCCTGGCGATCTTGAAGAAGATCCGCCGCCGCGCCGCCTTCCACAGCGAGGACGAAGAAAGACTCAACCAGCGCAAGCCGCTGCGCGTGAAAGGCGACGCCTCGTCGCATCCGGTCTGGCGCGACGAGGTCGCGGCGCTCAAAGCGACGCAGCGCTTGGTCGCGCTGGCGCGCGAGGCGCGCGCGCGCATCCACGTCCTGCACATCACCACCGCCGAAGAGATCGCCTTCCTCGAAAGCGTCAAGGACGTCGCCACCTGCGAGGCGACGCCGCAACATCTGACGTTCAGCGACGAGGATTACGCGCGGCTCGGAACCAGGCTTCAGATGAACCCGCCGGTGCGCGCCGCGCGTCATCGCGACGCGATCTGGCGCGGGATCGAGCAAGGGATCATCGACGTGCTCGGCTCGGATCACGCGCCGCATACGCTCGAAGAGAAGGCGAAGCCCTATCCTGAAAGCCCGTCCGGCATGACCGGCGTACAGACGCTCGTGCCGATCATGCTCGACCATGTCGCCAATGGCCGATTAACCTTGCAACGCTTCGTCGATCTGACCAGCGCCGGCCCGCAGCGCCTGTTCGGCATCGCCAACAAGGGACGGATCGCCGCCGGCTACGACGCCGATTTCACCATTGTCGACCTGAAGCGCCGCGCGACGATCAGCGATTCCTGGATCGCCTCGCGCAGCCGCTGGACGCCGTACGACGGCAAGGGCGTGACCGGCTGGCCGACCGGAACGATCATTCGCGGCCAGCGCGTGATGTGGGACGGCGAGATCGTCGCGCCCGCGCGGGGGAAGGCGGTACGGTTCGTCGAGGCGCTGTAGCCGCGGTCGCCGACCGCGGCTGCAACAACCTCCGGCTTGCGGATGAGGGAATGCGGGGGGCCGTACCGAGCGCCTCATTGCCGCCCGCGCTGAACCCGCGGTCGCCGACCGCGGCTACAAACCTCCGCTTGCTGGCCAGCGCTACTTCTCCAAATACTCTGCGTGCAGCGCGAGGTCGGCGGGGCCGAGCCGATCCTTCGCGGTCCAGCTCTGGTGCCAATAGGGATAGAGCAGCGGCGGCCGGCTGACGTCGTCGAGGCGCTTGCGCTCGTCCGGCGTCAGCTTCAGCTCGGCGGCGGCGAGATTGTCCTTGAACTGCGCTTCGGTGCGCCCGCCGACGATCACCGAGGTCACGCCCGGCCGGCCGAGCAGCCAGGCGAGC
>DATGLU010000018.1:0-2138 GCA_035294045.1 Roseiarcus sp.
CAAAGCTTCGCGCGCCCGCGATGACCGGCGCGACCTCGCTGCGGACGCCGGCGATCGCCGTTTCGAGCGCGTCGGCGATCGCTTGCAGCGAGCGCGTCACGCGCTCGAGGCGCTGGCCAGCGCTCGCTGTCGGCCAATAGATTTTGCTCTTTCCCGCTTTGTACGGGACGCGCTCCTCCACGCTCATCAGCCGCAGCAGCGCCGGATGGGGATAGACTTCCGCGAGCGAGAGCGCGGGCAAACCGCCGGCCGAGACGATCAGCGCGTAGCCGGCCTTTTCGCAAGCCGCGCGGAAGGCGCCGCTCACCTTGCCCGGCCGCTCGGCGGAGGGCGAATGCGTGGCGCATTTCGCCGCGCCGAAGCGCCGTGACACGCCGATATCCGACGCCCTGCGGCCAATGATTTGCTGTTTCGACAGCGGCATGTCCACGGCGATGAGATCGGGCAGCCGGCCGAGAACGCGCTTGGCGCAGTCGATCGCGCCATCCATCCCCTGCCCCGCGTCGGCGAGACCGCATTTTCGCGCAAAGACAGGCAGGTCCGGCGCGGCGGCGCGCAGGCGCCACGCGCCGCCGCTTTTCTCGATGAGCGCGTAGCCGCTCGCATTCTTCGCCGTCCAGGCCGCATCGATGCCGAGAACGGCGGTCATCCGCGCCGTCACTCCGCCGCCGCTCGCCGCGCCGGCGCGAGGTCCGGCGGGACCGCTTCGTCGACCAAGGCGACGAGCGCGGCCTCGAGGCTCATTACCTTCTGCTCGTTCGAGCCGAGGCGGCGGATCGAGATCGTCCTTTCGCCCGCCTCCTTCTTGCCGGCGACGAGCAGGACCGGAACCTTGGCCAGCGAATGCTCACGCACCTTGTAGCTAATCTTCTCGTTGCGCAGATCGCCCTCGACTTTCAGGCCGCTTTTGCGCGCCTTGGCGACGATCTCCATCGCGTAGTCGTCGGCGTCTTGCGTGATCGTGCAGACGACGACCTGCAACGGCGCGAGCCAAAGCGGCAGATGGCCGGCGTGATGCTCCAGCAAAATGCCGATGAACCGCTCCATCGAGCCGCAAATCGCGCGATGGACCATGACCGGCGTGGTCTTCTCGCTATTCGCCGCAATATAGAAGGCGCCGAAGCGCTCGGGCAGCGCGAAATCGACCTGGGTCGTGCCGCATTGCCAGTCGCGGCCGATCGCGTCGCGTAAGACATATTCGAATTTCGGCCCGTAGAAGGCGCCCTCGCCCGGATTGATCATCGTCGTCACGACATTGCCGTGCCGCGCCTTGATCTCGTCGAGCACGCGCCGCATCACGTCCTCGGCGTGGTCCCACATCGCATCCGTCCCGACGCGCTTTTCTGGCCGGGTCGACAATTTGACGACGATCTTGTCGAAGCCGAAATCGTGGTACACCGACAAGATCAGCTCGTTGATCTTGTGGCATTCGGCGGCGAGCTGCTCCTCGGTGCAAAAAATATGCGCGTCGTCCTGGGTGAAGGCGCGCACCCGCATCACGCCGTGCAGGGCGCCGGATGGCTCATAGCGATGAACGATGCCGAATTCGGCGAAGCGCAGCGGCAATTCGCGGTACGAGCGCAGGCCGTTCTTGAATATCTGCACATGGCCGGGGCAGTTCATCGGCTTTATGGCGTAGATGCGCTCGTCCTCGGTCTCGGCGTCCTCGCCGGCCGGGCGGGCCATGAACATGTTCTCGCGGTACCAGCCCCAATGGCCGGAAATCTCCCAAAGGTGCTTGTCGAGCACTTGCGGCGCGTTGACCTCTTGGTAATCCTCGGCGAGCCGGCGGCGCATATAGGCGATGAGGGTCTGGAACAGAGTCCAGCCCTTCGGATGCCAGAAGACGGCGCCCGGCCCCTCCTCCTGGAAGTGGAAGAGGTCCATCTCACGCGCCAGCCGGCGATGGTCGCGCCGCTCGGCTTCTTCGAGTTGCTTAAGATAGGCGTCGAGCTCAGCCCGGTTGGCGAAGGCCGTCGCATAGATGCGCGACAGCATCGGCCGCTTGGAATCGCCGCGCCAATAGGCGCCGGCGACTTTCATCAGCTTGAACGCGTCGCCGATCTTGCCGGTCGAATTCATATGCGGGCCGCGGCAGAGATCGAGCCATTCGCCCTGGCGATAGATTTTCAAATCCT
>DATGLU010000019.1:0-4169 GCA_035294045.1 Roseiarcus sp.
AAGGCGCCGCCAGGCGCTCCGATTCACCATCGCTCGGGCAACCGCAAAAGCATTCGTTAAGCGCCGAAACGCATGCTTTTTCAAAAGAGAGGCGTACTATGGCTCAGTTCGACAACATTGCGATTCCGGCGGCCGCGCTTGGCGGCAGCATGAGAGATTTTCGGGTTCCCGGCGGCGCCGATCTGCTGCGCCGCGTCGAGGGTTTTTATCGCTGGCAGGACGCGCGGCGGCAATGCGGCCTCTGGCCGTTCTCGCGCTCCACGCAAACCGGACCCGGCGCGACCGTGGCGGCGAACGACGATTGCGGCCGCGCGATGAGCGGCGTCAATTTCGCGTCGCAAGACTACCTCAGCCTCGCATCGCACCCGGCGATCAAGGCGACGGCGCGCGAGGCGATCGAACGGTACGGCGTGCATAGCGCCGGCTCGCCGGCCTTGGTTGGCCATACGACTCATTCGATCGCCTTGGAGCGCAAGATCGCCGAATTTCTCGGCATGGAGGAGGCGATCCTGTTCCCAACCGGCTGGGCCGCCGGCTACGGCGTCATTCGCGGCCTGGTGCGCTCGGCCGATCATATCGTAATGGACACGCTCTCGCACGCCTGCCTGCAGGAAGGCGCGTATGCGGCGACGCGCAATATCTACCAGTTCCGCCATCTCGACATCGATCATTGCCGGCGCTGGCTCAGCCAGATCCGCGCGAAAGATACCGAGAATGCGATCCTGGTCGTGACCGAGGGCTTGTTCTCGATGGATTCGGACACGCCGAACCTCGTCGCCATGCAGGAGCTCTGCCACGAATACAATGCGACGCTCGTCGTCGATGTCGCGCATGACCTCGGCGCGCTCGGCGAGGACGGGCGCGGCCATATCGGCCAGCAGGGAATGCTCGGCAAGATCGATCTGGTCATGGGAAGCTTTTCGAAGACCTTCGCCTCGAATGGCGGCTTCGTCGCGTGCAAGAACCGCGCGATCAAGGAATATCTGCGCTTCTATGCGCCCTCGACCACGTTCTCGAACGCGCTGTCGCAGGCGCAAGCCGCCGTGGCGCTGAAAGCCTTCGAAATCGTCGAATCGCAAGAGGGCGTTTGGCGGCGGGCGGCGCTCATGCGCAATGTGCTCGATCTACGCGCGTCATTGCGCGAAAGCGGCTTCGATTATTATGGCGAGCCCTCGGCGATCGTCGCGGTGAAGATGGGCACGGAAGGGCTCGCCCGCCTAGTCAGCCGGCAATTGGTTGAACAGGGCCTCCTCGCCAACCTTGTCGAATATCCGGCGGTCGGCAAAGGCGCGGCGCGCTTCCGCATGCAGGTGATGGCCGGTCACACGGCGCAGAACATCGCCGATGCCGTCGAGCGTCTCGCTGCGGCCTTCGAGATCGCCTCGCGGGAATACGAGGCGTTCAAAAGCCCGAGCCGCCTGCGCGCGATCGCGGGTTAGGAGCCGCCGCCGGTCAGCGCGCGGACCCCCAGCGGGCGAGGGCGACGAAGCAATCCATTCGTCGGGCGCCGCCGCTCGCCGTCAATCGCGGTCGTGCGGCAGGCCAAAATCCAGCATCGGCCCCTTCGGGACGATCCCGTTGGGATTGATCATCCGCAAGCTGCCGTAATAATGCAGCTTGCACTGGGCGATATCGCATGTCTCAGCGACGCCCGGCGTTTGGTACAGCGCCCGCGCATAGGACCAGAGCGCGGGATGCTCGTAGACATGGCGCAGATTGCATTTGAACAGCCCATAATAGACCGCGTCAAATCGGAAGAGCGTGGGGAATAGCCGCCAATCCGCCTCGGTCGGCGTGTCGCCTAAAAGATACCGATTGCGCGCGAGCCTCGCTTCGAGGCAAGCGAGCGTCTCGAACAGCTCCGTCACGGCCGTCTCGTATATTTTCTGGTCCTTGGCGAAGCCGCAGCGATAGACGCCGTTATTGACCGTCTCGTAGACGCGCGTGTTGATCGCGTCGATCTCCGGGCGCAGCGTCGCCGGATAATAGTCGGTCCGCTCATCGGTGAACGCTTCGAAGGCGCTGTTGAACATGCGGATGATTTCCGAGGATTCGTTGTTGACGATGCGCCCTGTCTTCTTGTCCCAGAGGACGGGCACGCTCACCCGCCCGGTGTAGTGAGGATCGGCCCGGGTATACAGTTCATGCACGAATCTCGCGCCGGTGATCGGATCGGGCTCCTTGAACGCCCAGCCGCCTTCCAGCATCAGCGGATCGACAAAGCTGATCGAGACGACGTTTTCGAGCCTCTTGAGCGCGCGGAAAATCATGGTGCGATGGCACCACGGACAGGGATTGGCGACGTAAAGGTGATAGCGTCCCGCTTCGGCGGGGAAAGGCGAGCCGCCATCCGCGGCGACGAAGGCGCGGAACGCGGCGGCGGGGCGGATGAAGGCGCCGCCGCGGCGAGGGGCTTCTTCGTTATCGGTCCATTGGCCGTCGATCAGAACGCCCATGATCTTGCTTCTCCGCTTGCGCCTCTTCGAGCCCGGGGCGCCAGGGCCTCTTATCAAATTAGGCCGAAGCCCAACCTCCGGTCGAGCGTCCGCGGTCAATGTGTCCAGGAGCCGGGTTCCGAAGGCGCGGGCCGGGGCGCGGCGCATTCCGCTCCATCCGCCTTGGAGCAAGCCAAAATCGCCAAATCTAGTCGCGAACGCTCAAAACTCTGTGAGAATTCCGGGTTAATGTGGCAGGAAGCCAAAGCGTGGCGCTAGGTTCCGCGCCGCCGCGGGCCGGAAGAAAGATGAGATCGTGAACCAGCGCCGACGTCCGATCCTGCTCGCCGCCGCCCTTTGCGTCGCGTCCTGGTCCGCATCCGCCCAGCAGCCGCCGGGGCGACCGCCGGCGGTCGGGGTCGTTCCGGTCGCGATGAGGCCAGTCACCCCGTCCAGCGAATATGTCGGCCGCATTCAGGCGGTTGACCGCGTCAATCTCGTCGCCAGGGTCTCGGCTTTCCTCGAACAGCGCTTCTTCACCGAAGGCGCCGACGTGAAGAAGGGCGACCTGCTTTATCGTCTGGAACAGGGCCCGTTCCAAGCCGATGTCGAGGCGAAACAGGCCGTCGTCGCGCAATACAAAGCGCAATTGCGCAACGCCGATCTGACCTTGCAGCGCGCCAAGACGCTGCTCAATACGCCGGCCGGGCAGCAATCGACCGTCGACGCCGCGCTCGCCAACCAGCTTTCGCTCCAGGCCCAGATGCAAGGCGCCGAGGCGCAGCTCGAACAGTCAAAGCTCAATCTCGGCTACACCGAAATCCGCGCGCCGATCGACGGCAAGATCGGCCGGACCTCGGTGACGGTCGGCAACTACGTTACGCCGAATTCCGGCGTCCTGGCGACGATCGTCAGTCAGGACCCGATCTATGTGGTCTTTCCGGTGGCGACGCGCCAGGCGATCGCCTTGATGGAGAAGGTCGCCAAGAAAGGCGGCTTCCATTCTCTCGTCGTCAAGGTGCGCCTGCCGGACGGCGCGCTCTACGACCAGACCGGGAAATTGGATTTCCTCGACAACACCGTGTCCAGCAATACCGACACGATCGCTCTGCGCGCCGTTCTCGCCAATCCCGCGTTGCCGAGCGCCAAGGGCGACCTGACGACCCGCCGGCTTGTCGACGGCGAATTCGTCACGGTGATCCTCGAAGACGCCCAGCCGGTTGAGGCGCTGACCGTTCCCCGCGCCGCTGTTTTGACCGACCAGGGCGGCGACTATGTCTATGTCGTCGGCGAGGACAACAAAGCGCAGCAGCGGCGCGTCGAACTCGGCGCGTCCTCGCCGGCGCCAACCCTGGCGGTCGTGGCGAGCGGGCTCAGCGAGGGCGATTCCGTCGTCGTCGACGGCATCCAGCGCATCCGGCCCGGCGAGACCGTCTCGCCCGCGCCTGCCACCGTCGAAGAGGGCGCCGCCACGCGCGCCGCGCCGGTTGCGGCGCCCACGGCGCGGCAATGATTTCCGATATCTTCATCCGCCGGCCGCGGCTCGCCGTCGTCGTCGCCATCGTCATCACCATTGCCGGCCTGATCGCGCTCACCCGCATACCGGTCGCGCAATTTCCGGATATCGTGCCGCCGCGCGTCCAGGTGACGGCGAATTATCCGGGCGCTTCGGCCTCGGTGGTCGAGGCTTCCGTCGCCCAGCCGCTCGAAGCCCAGATCGTCGGCGTCGACAAG
>DATGLU010000020.1:0-11387 GCA_035294045.1 Roseiarcus sp.
ACAATGACGGATTGTCGCCTTCGCTGCCGGCGCGGGCGCAGGCAACGATCAAAAACCCAGTCATTGCGAGCGAAGCGAAGCAATCCAGGAGCCGCCGCGGTTCCTGGATTGCCTCGTCGCTTCGCTCCTCGCAATGGCGAGAACCTCATCCGATCACCCATCGACGACAAGCCTGTACCCCGCCCCGCGCGCCGTCTGCAGGTACACCGGATTGGCCGGGTCGACCTCGATCTTGCGGCGCAGGCGGTTGATCTGCACGTCGATCGTGCGTTCGCTGGCCGCGCTGCCCGAGCCGGACAGCGCTTCGCGCGAGACGCTCTCGCCGGATTTCTCGCTCAGCAAGCGCAGGATTTCGCGCTCCCGCTCGGTGAGACGGACGATCTCGTCGTTGACGCGCAATTCGCCGCGCTCGAGCGAGAAGCTGAACGGCCCGAAGCGCACCTGCGCGACATTCGGCTTGGCCGGCGCCGGCTTGGCGCGCCTTAAAATGGAGCCGACGCGGAGCAGCAATTCGCGCGGTTCGAACGGCTTGGCGAGATAATCGTCAACGCCAATTTCCAGCCCTCTGACACGGTCCTCCGGATCGCCGCGCGCCGTCAGCATCAGGATCGGCACTTGCGAGGTCCGGCGCAAATGCGTTGCAAAGTCGAAGCCGTTCTCGCCATGCATCATCACGTCGAGGACGATCAGCTCGAAGGCGAGGTGCGAGAGGAAGGCGCGCGCTTCCTCGGCGCTGGCGGCGCTGGTCGCGCGGTAGCCATGGCCGCGAAGGTAGGTCGAGAGGAGGTCGCGGATGCGGCGGTCGTCGTCGACGATGAGGACGTGAGCAGCCTCGTCGTCGGGGGCGCTGCGCGGCGCGCTCATGAGCGCCTCTCGGCGCTTTTCATTCCGATCAGCTCCATCACCCGGCCGCGCTCATGCGGATCGACCATGGCGAGAAGGAACTCCATCGCGCGCTCGCGGCCCTCCGGCCCGAGCCCCTCCATCGCGCGCGAAAAGCGCCTCGTCTGCAGCAGCGCGAGATCGCGGGCGAGGCGCGAGCCCTTCGCCGTGGTGAAGAGCTGGCGATGGCGGCGGTCCTGCGCGCCGGCCCGCGCCTCGATGAAGGACTTGGCGATCAGCTCCTTGAGGACGCGGTTGAGGCTTTGCTTGGTGATTTTCAAAATGTCGAGCAATTCGGCGATGGTCAGGCCAGGCTGGCGGCTGACGAAATGCAAAACGCGATGATGAGCCCGGCCGAAGCCATAGGTTTCGAGCAGCCGGTCGGCATCGCCGACGAAGTCGCGATAGGCGAAAAAGAACAATTCGATCAAGTCGTAGAACGGCGCGCCCGCGTCGCGCGACGGCCCCGAGACTGCGCCGGATTTCACTGCAATTTCCATCGTTCCGGCCGATTACGTCAGCAATGTTGACATATTTTGGAGTTCTGCTATCGTCTTCAAGCGAGGCGAATTTAAGCCGTGCGCGGCTGAATTCCAAACCAGCCTCTTTTGCTGAAGGAGGAGCGACATGGCGGCGGGTCCGGCTTTTGACGATCGTGACGGCGTCATCTGGTATGACGGCCAATTGGTCAATTGGCGCGACGCCAAGGTTCATATCCTGACCCACGCCATGCATTACGCCAGCGCGGTGTTCGAGGGCGAGCGCGCCTATGGCGGCGAGATTTTCAAGTCGACCAAGCATTCCGAGCGGCTAAAGGAATCGGCGCGCATTCTCGACTTCGAGATCCCCTATTCGGTCGCCGAGATCGACGCGGCCAAGGCGCTGACGCTGCAGAAAATGGGCTTTGCCGACGCCTATGTGCGGCCGATCGCCTGGCGCGGCTCGGAAATGATGGGCGTCTCGGCGCAGCATAATAAAATCCATCTCGCCATCGCCTGCTGGGATTGGCCGAGCTATTTCGACCCGGCGCAGCGGATGAAGGGCATCCGCCTCGACATCGCCGAATATCGCCGGCCCGATCCGGCGACCGCGCCGGCGCGCTCCAAGGCGGCTGGGCTCTATATGATCTGCACCATCTCCAAGCACCGCGCCGAGCGGCGCGGCTATGCCGACGCTTTGATGTACGATTGGCAGGGCCGCGTCGCCGAATGCACCGGCGCCAACATCTTCTTCATCAAGGACGGCGTGCTGCACACGCCGATCGCCGATTGTTTCCTCGCCGGCATCACCCGCGAGACGGTGATCGAAATCGCCCGGCGCCGCGGCATCGAGGTCGCCGAGCGCCGCATCCTGCCCGAGGAGCTGCCGACCTTCAACGAGTGCTTCATCACCGGCACGGCGGCGGAAATCACCCCGGTCGGCGAGATCGGCCCGCACAAATATACGCCGGGCAACATGACCGGCGCGCTGATCGACGATTTCAGCGCCGCAGTGCGGCCGAAGGCGAAGGCGGCGTAGACCCTTCTCCCCGCTTCGCGGGGAGAAGGTGGCGCGAAGCGCCGGATGAGGGGCGGCGCGGGACTTTCAAGGTACGCGCCTTTCAAAGCGCTAACCGGCAAGTTCAGCGCAGCCCCTCAGCCGGCCGCTTGGCGGCCACCCTCTCCCCGCGTCGCGGGGCGAGGGGATTCTCGCGCGGGGCGAAACGCTCACGCGGTCGGATAAACCGACATTGCGGCGACGTTCTCGCGCGAAGAGCTTTTGAGCTTGCGGTCGATCTCGCGGAGGTCGGCGTCTTCGAGCGTCTCCTTTTCGAGCAGCAATTTGGCCCCGCGCTCCAAAAGATCGCGGCGGCTCTTGAGAATCGAGACGGTGCGCTCGAATGTCTGCTCGACTAGGCGCTGCACCGCCTGGTCGATCGCATGCGCGGTCTCGTCGCTGAAGCGCCGCTCGCTCCATGGGCCGGCTTGCGGCGGCCCGACCAGGAAGGGCGAGCGCGGACTCTCGTAGGAGACCGGGCCGAGCGTCTTCTCCATGCCGAAGCGCATCACCATGTCGCGGGCGATGTCCGTCACTTTGGTCAGATCGTCGGCGGCGCCGGTCGAGAGATGGCCGAACACGATCCACTCCGCCGCCCGGCCGCCGAGCAGCACGGCCATCCGGTTCTCCAGCTCTTCGCGCGTCATCAGATAGCGATCCTCGGTCGGCCGCTGGATCGTGTAGCCAAGCGCGCCGACGCCGCGCGGGATGATCGAGACCTTGTGCACGGCGTCCGTCCCGGGGAGCGACAGAGCCGTCAAGGCGTGGCCCATTTCATGATAGGCGACGACTTCCCGCTCCTTCGGCGTAATGATGCGCTTACGCCGCTCCAAGCCGGCGACGATGCGCTCGACCGCGCGGGTGAAGTCGTTCATCGAGATTTCCGCCGCGTTGCGCCGGGTCGCGATCAAAGCGGCCTCATTGACCAGATTGGCGAGATCGGCGCCGGTAAAGCCCGGCGCGAGCTCGGCGATCTTCTGCGGATCGACGTCGGACGCGAGGCGATGGCCCTTGAGGTGAATCGCCAGAATTTCGGCGCGGCCCGCTTTGTCGGGCCGGTCGACCAGGACTTGGCGATCGAACCGGCCGGCGCGCAGCAAAGCCGGATCGAGGATTTCCGGCCGGTTGGTAGCGGCGAGGAGAACGAGGCCGGTTCGCGAATCGAAGCCGTCGAGCTCGACCAGGAGCTGATTGAGCGTCTGCTCCTTTTCGTCGTGGCCGCCGAACGGATAGGCGCCGCGCGCCCGGCCGAGAGCGTCGAGTTCGTCGATGAAGATGATCGCCGGCGCTTTCGAGCGCGCCTGCTCGAAGAGGTCCCGGACCCGCGCGGCGCCGACGCCGACGAACATCTCGACGAATTCCGAGCCGCTGATCGAAAAGAACGGCACGCCGGCTTCGCCGGCGACCGCGCGGGCCAGCAGCGTCTTGCCGGAGCCGGGCGGCCCGACCAGCAGCACGCCTTTCGGCGTGCGCGCGCCGAGCCGGCCATAGCGCTTCGGGTCCTTCAGGAAGCGGACGATCTCGGCGAGCTCCTCCTTGGCCTCGTCGACGCCGGCGACATCGGCGAAGGTCGTCTTGGTGTTGGTCTCGACATAGATTTTCGCCTTGCTGCGGCCGATCGACATCAGGCCGCCGCCGAGGCCTTGGTTCTGCGCGATGCGCCGGAACCAGAAAACCCAGATGCCGAAGAAGATCAGAGTCGGGACGACCCACGATAAGAGCGAACTGAGGAACGTGTTTTGCGCCTGGCCGGCAAAGCGCACATGGTTCTGCTCGAGCAGGTTGGCGAGATCGGGCGGAACGCGCGTGGTGACGAAGCTCTTGTCGCCTTTGACCGGCTGTTTCCAATCGCCCTGGATATATTCGCCGGAGACTTTGACTTGCGCGATCTTGCCGGCCTTCAGATCGTCGAGGAACTCGCTATAGGGAATGACCGCGGTGCGCTGGCCGAAGGTGAAGATTTCCTGAAGCAGCACGACGCCGATCATCGCCGCGATGAAATAGCCGATATGCCACTGGTGCTTCTTGTTCATCCCTGGTCTCCGGCGCGGCGGCGTCAGGCTCGCGGCGCGACTCCGCTCGCTGTTCCAACGGCGACGATTAGATTGGGTTCCGTCTCGGGCGGTCAGGCGGGAGCGGGGAATAGCGGACAAGAAGTCGTGAAAAGAAGAAAATGATACCGCGTATTCTTATTTTCAGAAATCCATTGTCCTCGCTAATGCACAGCCACGACAACGTTTATCAAATCGTCTGCGCGCCCTGATCCTGAGCTCGCTTCGGCACGAGACGCAAGAGGATGGTCGCCTTCGCTTTTTGGGGCGAGGTCGTCCGGCCCAGCGACACAGCAAAGCGCGTTTTGCGCGTCGTCACGTTGGAGGATGGCGAAACGGTACACAACGCCTTCTTCGATCGCAATTTCCGAAAGGAAAAGGACAAGCCATGAAGCTTCAGTACTATCCAGAGACCAATCGTCTCTATATCGAATTGAAGCCTGAGCCGGGCGAGGAGACGCGCGAGATTGTCGCGGGACTCAACGCCGATCTGAACCTCAAGGGCGAGGTCGTCGGCCTGGACATCGACCGGGCGTCGCATCGCCTCGATTTGACGACGCTCGGAGCCATCGCCCTGCCGTTGCGCGCGACGCGTGTTGCATGAAGGAAATAGGGAGATCCGCCTTGTCCGGCGGGTGAAATCGCGCCGCTTGCCGCACGCGCCCTCGGCCCCGGCAATCAGAATCCTTGCCCCTGCCTCCCGCTCATGCAACTCTTCCCGCCTCGGCGATAGGACCCGCAAAAATGGGCGCGTCGCTCGGGAGGAGACTGCAACATGCTGAAACTTCTCAAGCTCATCGTCTTTGGCGCGGCGCTCGCGCTGGCGCTGCCTTTGGCCGCGGAGGCCAAGACCTTTTACTGGATTTCGCATGGCTCGCCCGCCGATCCGGTCTGGACCTATTTTCTCGCCGGCGCGAACCAATGGGCGAAGGATACCGGCCAAACGGTCAAGACCTCGTTCCACAACGGCAATGTCGCCTCGCAGCAGGAGGCGGTCCGCTCGGCGATCGCCGCCAAGGCGGACGGCATCGTCACGACCAGCCCGGACCCGGGCAGCATGGTCGATGTCGCCAAGGAGGCGATGGACGCCCACATCCCGATCATCAATTTCAACACGCCCGATCCCAAGGCGCATTTCAACGCTTATGTCGGCGGCGACAACGTCGTGTTTGGGCGCAATTGGGCGCAATATCTCGTCGACCATAAGCTGGTGAAGAGCGGCGACTTCGTCTGGACGCCGGTCGAAGTGCCTGGCGCCACCTATGGCGTGCAGGAAATGGAAGGCATCATGAGCGTCTTCAAGCCGCTCAACATCACCACCGAGGTGACCGAGACGACGCTCGATCAGGCCGAAGTGATCACCCGCATGGCCGACTTCCTCACCGCCAACCGCAAGAAGATCAAGGCGATCATCTGCCTCGGCGACCTTGCCGACGGCTCGATCAAGCGCGTCTTCGACCAGGTCGGCGTCAAGCCGGGCGAAATCCCGGTCGTCGGCTGGGGCAATTCGCTCGACACGACGCAGGAGGTCCTGCAGGGCTATGTCAACGCCGCGCAATGGCAGGATCCGCAGGCGACGAGTTATGTCGCTCTGTCCCTGGCGGCGATGGCGGCGAGCGGCATCCCGCCTGGATTCAACGTGATCACCGGCGCGCTCTACGAGAAGGACAAGGCGGCGCTCTACGAGAAAATCCTGTCCGGCAAATAGGCCGCGCGCTTCGCGCGCTGCTTGTCCCGCAAGCGGATTGTAGCCGCGGTCGGCGACCGCGGCCACGTAAGGCGGAGCGGAGGTGAGCCGCGGTCAGCGACCGCAGCTACAGTACGCGGAAACAAGCTATCACTGTGCTCCCAACCTTCGCACTCGGCGGGCTGATTTGAAACCGGGCAAGTTCATTCAACGGGCGCTGGCGCGGCCGGAATTCGGGCCTTTCGTTCTGCTCGTGGTGGAGCTGTTCGGCTTCTGGGCGATCAATCCCGACTTCCTCTCCCTGCAGAACATCAGCAACACGCTCGCTTTCACGGTCGAACTCGGACTGATCGCGCTGGCGATGACGCTGTTGATGACATCGGGCGAGTTCGATCTTTCCGTCGGCTCGGTATTCGGCTTTTCGCCGGTTTTGATGTGGACCTTGTTCAATGGCGGCCTCATGACGCTGGACGAGGCCTTCGCGCTCTCGCTCATCGTTGCTGCTTTGATCGGCTTCGCCAATGGCTGGTTCGTCACCAAGCTGAAGATACCCTCCTTCCTGGTCACGCTCGGCATGCTGCTGGTGGTGCGCGGCACGGCCCTGTTTGTCACCAGCGGCTTCCCGCAGCGGACCTGGAGCGCCGGCCGCCATTGGCTCGCCAAAGCTCTTGTCGGCGAATTCTATATCGGCGACTTCCGTATCTACATGTCGCTCTTCTGGTTCATCGCGGCGGCCGTGATCCTCAACTACGTTCTCACGCAAACCAAAGCCGGCAACTGGATTCTCGCGACCGGCGGCAATCCCGGCGCGGCGCGGGCGCGCGGCGTCAATGTCAACCGCACCAAAGTGCTCCTTTTCGTGCTTTCCGCCGTCATGTCAGCTCTCTCTGGCGCGATTTCGTCAATCCGCACTTCCGCCGCCAATCCGAATAGCGGAACCGGCTACGAATTGGAGGTGATCGCGATGGTGGTGATCGGCGGCACCGCATTGACGGGCGGGCGCGGCACGATCGTCGGCACCGTGCTCGGCATTTTCATCCTGCGCGTGATGCGCAACGGCATCGTGCTGATCGGCGTGCCCGGCCTCGCCTATAATATTTTCATCGGCGCGATCATCCTCGGCATGATGGCGCTGCATTCGTGGCTCGACCGCCGCGACCAGGCGAGCGCCTGAGCCATGGCGCAAGAACTCGTCCGGATGGAGCGGATCAGCAAATATTACGGCCGCGTCCGCGCCCTCGAAGAGGTCAATCTCGTCGTCAACAAAAGCGAGATCGTCGGCTTGCTCGGCGATAACGGCGCCGGCAAGTCGACCCTGATCAAGGTCCTGTCCGGCGCTGCGCCGGCGACCAGCGGCGACATCTATGTGCGCGGCGAGAAGGCGGACATCCGCAGCACGACCGACGCGATCGCGCTCGGCATCGAGACGATCTATCAGGATTCGGCTCTGGTGACGCAGCTCTCGATCGCGCGCAACCTGTTCCTCGGCCGCGAGCCGATCCGCGGCCCGCGCTTCCTCAACCGGATGGATCATCCGATGATGGAGAAAGTCGCGGCCGAGCTTCTCAGGAAGGTCGGCATCGGCAAGAACATCCCGGCTTCGACGCCGATCGGCTCGCTCTCCGGCGGCGAGCGCCAGGCGGTGGCGATCGCTCGGGCGCTGCATTTCGACTCGGAGTTGATCATCCTCGACGAGCCGACCAACAATCTCGGCGTCGCCGAGACGCAAGGGGTGTTGCGCTTCGTCCGCAACGCGCGCGATTCCGGCCATTCCTGCATCTTCATCGCGCACAACATCCACCACGTCTTCCAGGTGGTCGACCGCATCGTCGTCATGCGCCGCGGCCGCGTCGTCGCGGACGATATCGACCCGAAGCACACCACCGTCGCCGAGGTGGAAGGCGTGATCACCGGCGAGTGAATCCCTTCTCCCCGCGCAGCGGGGAGAAGGTGGCGCGAAGCGCCGGATGAGGGGCGGCGCAGGACTCGAAGGGTACGCGCGCTTCGAAAGCTAATCGGCAAGCTCAGCGCTACCCCTCACCCGGCGGCTTCGCCGCCACCCTCTCCCCGCTGCGCGGGGCGAGGGGAGGACGGCGCCTTTCAGTCGATCAGCTTGTACGCCGGCAGGGTCAGGAACTCCTCGAACTCGCTGGCGAGCGACATGTCCGAGAACAGCTTGATCGCCTCGGCGAAGCGGCCGCTTTCGAAGACTGCGGGCGTGAAGGCGTTGCGCAGCTTGTTCATCTCGTCGGCGAGCGTCGCCTTGAACAGATCGGGCGTCACCTGGCGGCCGTCGGCGAGCGTCGCGCCGAGGCTCAGCCATTGCCAAATCTGGGCGCGCGAAATCTCCGCCGTGGCTGCGTCCTCCATCAGATTGTAGAGCGGCACCGCGCCGCGGCCGCGCAGCCAGGCTTCGATATACTGCACGCCGACCCGGATATTCTCGCGCAGGCCTGCTTCGGTGCGCTGGCCGTCATGGACGCGCAGCAAATCCTCGCGCGAAACCGTTACGTCCTCGCGCTTGCGGTTGAGCTGGTTCGGTTGCGGCATGACGCGATCGAAGACTTCCGTCGCGACCGGCACCAGGTCGGGATGAGCGACCCAAGTGCCGTCATGGCCGTTCGTCGCTTCGCGCTCCTTGTCGGCGCGAACCTTGCCGAAGGCGATCTCGTTGGCGGCGGCGTCGCCCTTGACGGGAATCTGCGCCGCCATGCCGCCCATGGCGAAGGCCCCGCGGCGATGGCAGGTCTTGATCAGGAGCAGGGAATAGGCGGCGAGAAAGGCTTCGCCCATCACCATCCGCGCGCGGTCTGGCGTCAGGAAGCGGGCGTTTTTTCCGAGCCGCTTGATGAAGGAGAAGATGTAGTCCCAGCGGCCGCAATTGAGGCCGGCCATGTGGTCGCGCAATTCGTAGATGATCTCGTCCATCTCGAAGGCGGCGGGCAGCGTCTCGATGAGCACGGTCGCCTTGAACGTTCCCTTCGGGATAGCGAGGCGGTCTTCGGCGAAAGTGAAAACGTCGTTCCACAGCCGCGCTTCGAGATGGCTCTCCATCTTCGGCAGGTAGAAGGCGGGCGTCGCGCCCTGCGCAATCTGTGTCTTGGCGTTGTGGAGGACATAGAGGCCGAAATCGAACAGCGCGCCAGACATTGCTTCGCCGTCGACCGTCAGATGACGCTCGGGCAGATGCCAGCCGCGCGGCCTTACCATCAGAACGGCCGGCTTTGCGGCGAGCTTATAGGCCTTGCCGCTCGCCGGATCGACGAAGTCGATCTTGCCGTCCCAGCGGTCTTTGAGGTTGATCTGACCCTCGATCATGTTCGCGAAAAAGGGCGAGGTCGCGTCCTCGAAATCGGCCATGAAGACTTTCGCGCCGGAATTCAGCGCGTTGACGATCATCTTGCGGTCGACCGGGCCGGTGATCTCGACGCGCCGATCGAGAAGGTCGGCAGGAATCGGCGCGATTTGCCAGTCGCTCTCGCGGATTTCACGGGTTTCGGGAAGAAAATCCGGCGTCTCGCCGGCGTCGAAAAGCTTCTGGCGCTCGGTGCGGCGGGCCAGCAATTCACGTCGGCGCTTCTCGAAACGGCGGTGCAGGTCGGCCAAAAAGGCGAGAGCGGCCGGGGTGAGGATTTCGTCGGTGCGGGCGTTCTTCTGGGCTTGAAGGACGACGCCGGAAACGGTCTCGGGAGGGGAATCGTTCACTTTTCGCATCTCTTTCGGGCTGGCCAGTCCCCTTAAGGCAAGACATCGCGGATTTGAAGCGCGTTTGGCGCAAACCGCATGTGCGACGCGCGTTTCCTTAAGAGTTTTGGACCAAAACTTGCTGGCGGCATGGCGCGCCGCCCCATTCGGCGGCGCGACGGGACCGAAGGCGGGTCAAACGGATTTATGGTTGTGAGCCGTCCTTCGACAGAGCGCAGCAACGGAGTGACCATAGATGGCGAAGGAGCGTGACCAGGCGGATTGCGGCGCCGAGGGCGCGGACGATCCGCTGCACTTCGTCGTCGGCCAGGACGGCGGCGGAAACTGGATCGTCACCGAGGCGCATGGCCTCTATGGCGGCATTTTCTGCAGCAAGGATGCCGCTCTGCGTTTCGCCAAATTCGAAACCGCCGACCGGCTCGGCCGGTGTGCGGTGACCGCCGAGCGGATCGAATTCGACGTGCGCCGGCGCTGATCGGCCGGCGCCTTATTCGCGATCGTGAAGCAATTCGCGCCGGAAGGCGTCAGTCTGGCCGACGAACTGATCGAGGACCGGCGCCGAGAAGCCGAGCGCGAAAGCCGGAATGACTAAGGCGGTCCTCGACGCCTCGGCGCTCCTCGCCGTTCTTAATGGCGAGCCAGGCGCCGAGAAAGTTGCCGAGGCTCTCCCTGACACGCTCGTCAGCACAGTGAACTATGCCGAAGTGGTCGCAAAGTTGGTCGAGCGCGGCGGCGCGCCCGAGCAGATCGACGCCGCGCTGCGCTGGGTCGCGGTGATGACCGTCGACTTTGATATCGATCTCGCGCGGCGAACCGGCGTCCTGCGCTCGGCGACGGCCAAGCTTGGCCTTTCCTTCGGCGACCGGGGCATGCTTGGCGCTGGCGCAACGCGAAGGCGCGCCAGCCTACACCGACCGCCATTGGCGCGGCGCTGTTTCAGGCCTCGACATTCGCTTTGTTCGATGAACGCCGCGCCTACCGGTTTTTGAAGCTCGGCGGCCGCTTCTCGACGAAAGCGGCCATGCCCTCCTTCTGGTCTTCCGTCGCGAAGAGCGAATGGAAGACCCGCCGCTCGAAGCGGACGCCCTCGGCGAGCGTCGTCTCATAGGCGCGGTTGACGCTCTCCTTGGCGATCATCACCGAGGGCAGGGAATAGCTGGCGATGGTCGCCGCGGCCTTCAGCGCCTCCTCAACCAGCTTGTCGGCAGGGACGATGCGCGCGACCAGGCCGCAGCGCTCGGCCTCGGCGGCGTCCATCATGCGGCCGGTGAGGATGAGGTCCATCGCCTTGGCCTTGCCGATGAAGCGGGCGAGGCGCTGCGTGCCGCCGGCGCCGGGAATGACGCCGAGCTTGATCTCCGGCTGGCCGAATTTCGCCGTGTCGGCAGCGATGATGAAATCGCACATCATGGCGATCTCGCAGCCGCCGCCCAGCGCGAAGCCCGCGACCGCCGCGATGACCGGCTTGCGCGCCGCCGCGAGCGCGTGCCATTCGCCGACAAAATCCTCGAGATAGGCCTCCATGT
>DATGLU010000021.1:0-3354 GCA_035294045.1 Roseiarcus sp.
CCCCAGAGGTCTTCGAGCGAGCCGCCGCCGCGCGCGACGATGAGGACGTCCGGCCGCGGAATCGCGCCGCCGGCGCTGAGCGCATTGAAGCCGGCGATCGCGTCGGCGACTTCCAAGGCCGAGGTTTCGCCTTGCACGCGGACCGGCCAGACCAGGACATGGGCCGGAAACCGGTCGGCGAGCCGGTGCAGAATGTCGCGAATCACCGCCCCGGTCGGCGAAGTGACGACGCCGATCACCCGGGGGAGATAGGGCAGAAGCCGCTTGCGCGAGGCGTCGAACAGGCCCTCGGCGGCGAGCTTGACGCGCCTTGCTTCGAGCAGGGCCATCAGCGCGCCGATTCCGGCGGGCTCCAGCGATTCGACGACGATCTGGTAGGACGACTTGCCGGGATAGGTGGTGACCTTGCCGGCGGCGATCACCTCCAGCCCCTCTTCCGGCTTCACGCGCATCCGCGCGAAGGTGCTTCGCCAGATCACCGCGTCGATCCGCGCGCCTTGATCTTTCAGGCAAAAATAGACATGGCCGGAGGCGTGCGGGCCGCGGTAATTGGAGATTTCGCCGCGCACCCGGACATAGGCGAAACGGTCCTCGACGACGCGCTTCAACGCGCCCGAAAGCTCGCTGACCGAGATTTCGGGGAGATTGGTCGAGGCTGGCTCGAAATCGGGCATGAGCCCTATTTGCCCGATCGGCCGCGCCGGCGCTAGCCGCCTGCGGCGCGCTGGCTGCGGCGGAGGAAAGCGGGTAGAAGACGGCGTTCCGGCCGAAGCGGCCTTGTTGAGGCCAGATTGTCGCGCGAAGACGAGGCTATTCGCCGAATGGAAAGAGCGATTCGATCGCCGCAACGCCAGCATTGGATGAGACGATCCGCCGATGACGAATGAGAGAGGGGGCGGCGCGCTGCGAGCGCGGCGTCGGCGCGCGAGAACCGCTTGGGCGGCGGCGGCGCTTCTGGCGATGGCGGCGGGCGACGCCGGCGCGCAAGACGCGCAATATTGCCAGCAATTGCGGGCGCAGATCGCCGCCGCCGGCCAGGTGAAATCCGGCCCGGCCGCGGCTTATGACGCGGCGGCTCAGAAGCAGAAGGCGGAGATCGACAAGACGATCGCCTATAGCCGCCAGATCGGCTGCGAAAACCGCAAATTCCTGTTTTTCGGCAAGGATCCGCCGGCCCAATGCGGGGCGCTCTACGCTCAGATCGCGCGCATGCAGGCCAATCTTGGCCAGTTGCAGGCGCGCGGCTCAGGCGGCGGGGGCGGCGAGGCCCGGGCCCAGCTCGTTGCGCGCTACCAATCGGAATGCGAGCAAACGCGGCCGCGCGGCTTCTTCGAGGCCTTGTTCGGCAATCCGCGGGAGGAGCCGTTGCAGCGCGTCACCGACGTGCCGCTTGTCCCCGATCCTAACGCCCCGGGCCAGCCCGGCGACAATCCGAATCCGACCGAGGGCGTTCAAGCCCATGCCGGCTCCAAGGAAGTGTGCGTGCGCACCTGCGACGGCTATTTCTTCCCGATCGGCTATTCCGGCAGCGGCGGCCGCTCCGGCGATCTTCAGGAAATGTGCCGGGCGCTGTGCCCGAACGCGGAAGTGGCGCTCTATTCCTATTCGCCGGCCGGCGATATCACCGAAGCGGTCGGCGCGGACGGCACGCGCTACGCCGATCTCCCCAACGCGCTGAAATATCGCAAGAGCCTCGATCCGTCCTGCACCTGCCGGCGGCGCGGCCAAAGCTGGGCGCAGGCCTTGGCCGAGGCCGAGGCGCTGCTCGGCGAGCGCAAGACCGACATCATCGTCACGCAGGAGAAATCCGACGAAATGTCGCGCGCGCGGCCCGATCCCAAAGCCAAGCCGGGCAAAAACACGGCGGAGGCGAGCAAGGCGGCCGCCCCGCCTCCGCCTTCCCCGGCCGCCGCCGCTCAGGACGCGAACGACGCCTTGATCGGCGAGCAATCGGCGACGGTCAGCCGGGAGAATTCCGGCATTGCCTCGGGCGACGCCGCCAGCGGCCCGTCCTTTAGCAAGACGCAAGGCCAGACCGAGGAGGTCACCGGCCCCGACGGCGTCAAGCGGCGCGTGCGGATAATCGATCCAGCGCTTTAGCGCGGCCGATCAGCGGCAGCAGCGCGGCGAGTTCAGGACCGGCCTCGCGGCCGGTCAAAGCCAAACGCAGCGGATGGTACAGGGCGCGGCCCTTGCGGCCGGTCGTGGCCTTGAGCTTGCCGGTCCAAGCCGACCAAGTGGCGTGATCCCAGGGCTCTTCGGGCAGCAGGGCGGCCGCCTCGGCAAGGAAGGCTGGCTCCTCGACGATCGGCTCGATCGCGCCGGCGACGACCCGCCGCCAATCGGCCGCATCGGCGAGCGTCGAGAGATTGCCGCGCACGGCGAGCCAGAAGGCTTCGCCGCCTTCGACGCCGAGAGCCTTGAGCCGATCGGCGACCGCCGAATAGGGCAGGATGTGCAGCGTCCGCGCCGAGAGGGCGCGCAACTCGGCTTCATCGAACCGCGCCGCGCCATGCGAGAGATGCTTGAGGTCGAAGCTCTGCGCCAATTCGTCGAGCGAGGCGACCGGGCGCACCGCCTCGGCCGAGCCGGTGAGCACGGCGAGCGCGGCGGCGGCCAAGGCCTCGACGCCGCTGTCGCGCAAAGAGGATATGGAGAGCGAGCCGGTGCGCTTGGAAAGGCCTTCGCCGCTCGCGTCGGTGAGCAGGTTGTGATGGCCGAAAAGCGGCGCGGCGCCGGCCAGCGCTTGGAAAATCTGGATCTGGACCGCCGTGTTGGTGACATGGTCCTCGCCGCGTATGACATGGGTGACGCCCATATCGATGTCGTCGACGACTGAAGGCAGCGTGTAAAGGAAGGTGCCGTCCTCGCGCGCCAGGACCGGATCGGAGAGCGAAGCGCAATCGATATGGCTCTCGCCGCGGGCGAGGTCGTCCCAGCGGATGGTTTCGGGAGCGAGCTTGAAGCGCCAATGCGGCCTGCGGCCTTGCGCTTCGAGCGCGGCGCGCTCCTCGGGCGTGAGCTTCAGCGCGGCGCGGTCATAAATCGGCGGCAGGCCGCGCGCCTGCTGGCGCTTGCGCCGGCGCTCGAGCTCTTCCGGCGTCTCGTAGGCGGGATAGAGCCGGCCCAGGCTTTTTAGCTTTTCGGCGGCCGCCTCATAGCGGGCGAGGCGCCGCGACTGGCGCTCGATGCGGTCGGGCTTCACGCCCAGCCAGGCAAGGTCCTCTTCGATCGAGCGGGCGTATTCCTCGCGCGAGCGCTCGCGGTCCGTGTCGTCGAAGCGCAAAATGAACTGGCCGCCCTCGCGCTGGGCGAACAGCCAGTTGAGCAAGGCCGTGCGGGCGTTGCCGATAT
>DATGLU010000022.1:0-5365 GCA_035294045.1 Roseiarcus sp.
CGAAGTCGCCGACGACGATCGCGTCCGGCTTCTGCGCGATCGCGGTCTGCATGGTGCGGGCCGAGGTCGCCTCGATATCGGCCTCGTCGATCGGGATGTAGTTGAGCTTGACGCCGAGCGCCTTGGCGGCGTCCTGCGCGCCCTGATAGAGCGGCGGGAAGAAGGAATCGTTGAGCGGGCCGGAGACGAAGGCGATCGAGATCGGCTTGTCTTCGGCCTGAGCCGGGGAAGCCGCCGCGGCGAGGGCGGTCGCGCTCAGGGCCAGAAAGAGAGTGCGGGCAGGTCCCATCATCATGGCGTTCCTCCAGATCGAATGCCCAGATCCCGAGCCGGACGCGTCGGGTCTGCTTTGCGGCGCTCTCGGCGGTTGCCGATCGACCGCTCTTTGGGTAATGAATTTGTCTGACATCGTCAACCTCTGTCGCCGATAATGTCGGCCTTGCTCGTGAAAGACTGGAAATGAAGCGCCTGCCCGCGGTGGTGAAATGGCTCTCCTGATCGAAAGAAAGGCGCTTGGGCGCGCGGACGGCATCATCGCGGCGGATTTGTCCGACAAGATGAACGCGGTCCAGGCGGAGCAGGTTTATGCCGAGGATGACGGCTCCTACGACCTGAACCACGCCCGGCTATGGATCGACGAATATTCGAGCCTCGCCTCGCGCGGCGCCGAGCCGCTCGCCGTCGCCGCCGAGAACCGGATCGTCAAGACGCCGCTCGGGCCGGTGACGACGCGCGTTTACAACCCGGAGGAAGAGGGGCCGATCCTGGTTTTCGTCCATGGCGGCGGCTGGGCGATCGGCGGCGTCAAGAGCCATGACCATATCGCCCGCTGGCTCGCCGCCGAGACCGGCGGGCGCGTCGTCCAGATCGAATATGCGCTGGCGCCGGAGCATCCGTACCCCGCCGCGATGAACCAGGTCGCCGCCGTCCTGTCCAGCGTGCTTGCGGAATCCTGCGGCGTCCCGGTTCTCGCGGCCGGCGATTCGGCCGGCGCCAATCTCGCCGCGACCGCCATCCTCAGCCTGCCGAACGACGAGCGCCGCCGGCTCGCCGGCTTCGTCTCGATCTACGGCGCCTATGCGCCCGAAATGAATCTCTCGTCGCATCGGCTCTATGGCGATGGCCGCTTCGGCCTTTCGGAAGCGCAGATGCGCTGGTTCTGGAATCTCTATGCGCCGCATCTACCGCCCGAGGAGCGCGCCAAGAAGCTGAGCCCCCTGGCCGCCGATCTGTCGGATTTTCCGCCGACTTTGTGCATCGGCGCCGAATGCGATCTGCTGCTCGACGATACGCTGGCTTTCTACGGCGAGCTCACCAAGGCCGGCGCCGACGTGTCGCTGTCGCTTTGGTCGAGCCTGCCGCATGGCTGCATGCATTTCGTCGGCGCCGTGCCGAGCGTCACCGAGGCGGCGAGCGCGATCGTGCAATTCGTCGCCGCGCGCGGGCGCGATCCTAAGGCGCGCGCCCGCCTCGCGCCGGAGGCGGCGAGCGTCCCGGCGCAAAAGCCCGACGCCGAGCGCGCCGCGCCAAATCCCGACGCGCTTGTCGATGTCGAGCCGCTCTTCACGACCGGCCGCTCCAGGCTGCATGGCTCGCTCGCCCATCGCATCGCCGGCGGCATCATCAAGGGCGAGCTTCCCTCGGGCTCGCTGCTGCCGCGCGAGGAGAGCGCCGGCGAAGCGTTCGGCGTGTCGCGCAGCGCCTATCGCGAGGCGATCCGTACTTTGGCGGCCAAAGGCATGGTCTCGGCTTTGCCGAAAGTCGGCACCAAGGTCGCGCCGCGCTCGGCCTGGCACATTCTCGATCCCGACATCCTCGCCTGGCATTTCGAAATGGCGCCGAACGAGGCGTTCATTCGCAACCTCTTCGAATTGCGCAAGATCGTCGAGCCGAGCGCGGCGGCGCTGGCCGCGATGCGGCGCAACGAGCAGGAATTGTCCAAGCTCGCCGACGCGCTGTCGCGCATGGCGCGCACCAATCCGCGCAGCGGCGCCTGGCTCAACGCGATCGTGTCGTTCCACCAGGAATTGCTCAGCGCCGGCCGCAACGAGGCGCTGACCTCGCTGTGGCCGGCGGTCCAGACGACGCTTCGCTGGTCGGTCAAATTGCAGATGATGCTGCCGAGCCTGAGCCTGGCGCATGACCCTGTCGCCGATCACGCCCGCGTCTTCGAGAAAGTCGCTTCCCAGAACGCCGAGGGCGCCTTGACTGAGACGGCGCTGCTGATCGAAGCCGCGCTCGCCGATACGCTGGCCAATATGAAGCGCATCGAGACGATCAAGGCGGCGTGAGCGCGGCGCGCGTCACAATAGAATCGCCGTCATAGCGAGGAGCGCAATCCATTCATAGAGCGCCGCCGCTTCGCTCGCAGCGACGATGACGAGTTATGCTCTGTCTAAGCTCGGCGCGCCTGCCGCGACAAACGTACGGAAAGTGATCGAGGCGCGATGGCGCTCGACCGGCGGGATGCTGTGCCGCCAGACCGTCCGCGACGGTCCCGATAGCAAATAGGCCGAGCGCGGCTCGGCGGTGAGCGAAGCGCGCTGCCATTTTTCGCCGGCCGGACGGCGGAAGCGGAAGACGCAAGGGGCGAGCAGCGACACGCCGATCACTTCGCCGAATTGCGCCTTGTCGCGATGCCAGCCGATTCCCGCGCCCGGCGGATAGTCGTTGATCAGGACTTGCAGAAAGTCCTCGGCGCGCCGCTCGAACCGCGCCGCCGCCTTGGCGCGCAAGGCTTCGAGAAAAGCGGGCAAAGGCGGCGCCTCGGTCACAACGCCGCGGCCGTAATCGTAGCGCCAGCCGAAACTGATCACGCGGCGATTGGCTTCATAGCCGTGAAATTCGAAAGGCTCGAGGGCAGGGCGGCGAGCTCCCGCGCCAGCGCTTGTTCTTCCGCCTCGCTGAGCAGATCGGCGGCATAGCGAAATCCCTCCGGCAGCGCCTGCGGCGCGTCGAAGAGGTCAGGCTGCGAAGGAGCGGGGCGAACCCGGCGGCGGCTTGGCGCGTTCATGCCTCCGTCAGATAGGAGCTCCGCCATGCCCGCCAAGTCCGCCGCTCAGCAGAAAGCCGCCGGCGCGGCGCTCGCCGCCAAGCGCGGCAAGACGCCGAAGAGCAAGCTCAAAGGCGCTTCGAAATCGATGCTGTCGATGAGCGAGAAGCAGCTCGAAGAATTCGCCCACACCAAGCGCAAGGGCAAGCCCGAGCACGCCGCCAAGCGCTGAGCCCTCCTCCACCGCGAAGCGGGGGAGGGGGACCGCGCGCAGCGCGGTGGAGGGGGCTCCGGTCCCTCAGGATAAGGCTCAACCACCGCGACGATTTCCCAACCGCCGCAAGCCCCCTCCACCATGCTTCGCATGGTCCCCCTCCGCCGTTCCGCGAAACGGGGGAGGATTGTCTTGCCTCGGCCGGCCGGCCCCTTTATGCCCTCGCGCGGCGACAGCGCCATTTGCCCATTCATGACCAGGACCCATGGCCGAACCGCGCCGCGATCCCTCGACCCCGCTTTTGAGCCTCAAGGACGGACGGCTGCTCATCGTCGAAGCGCGCTTCTACGACGCGATCGGCGCGATGCTGATGGACGGCGCGCGCCGCGCTGTGGCGGCGGCTGGCGCGTCCTGCGACGTTCTCGCCGTGCCTGGCGCGCTGGAGCTGCCGATCGCCGCGGCGATCGCGCTCGACGCCGCGGCCAAGGCTGGGCGACCCTATGACGGACTGGTCGCGCTCGGCTGCGTCATTCGCGGCGAGACCTATCATTTCGAAATCGTCGCCGGCGAATCCTCGCGCGCCTTGATGGATCTGGCCGTCGCCCGCGGCCTGCCGCTCGGCAACGGCGTCCTCACCGTCGAGAACGAAGGCCAGGCGCTGGTCCGCGCCGATCCGGCGCAGGGCGACAAGGGCGGCGATGCGGCGCGCGCGGCCATCGCGCTCGCGGCGCTCAAACGCAAACTGGAAGCCGCCCGATGAGCGCCGATCAGCGCGCCGCTGCGCGCCTCGCCGCCGTCCAGGCGCTCTATCAAATGGAGGTCGCCGACAAGGGCCTCAACGACATTCTCGCCGAATTCGAATCGCATTGGATCGGCCGCGAGGTCGAGGGCGAGCAATATAAACCGGCCGAGCTCGGCCTATTTCGCGACATTCTCGCCGGCGTGCTCGCCGACCAGCGCGCCATCGACCGCACGCTCGACGACGCGCTCGCCGAAGGCTGGCCGCTGAAGCGCATCGAAGCCCTGATGCGCGCCATTCTACGCGCCGGCCTTTACGAGCTGAAAGCCAAGCCGGACGTTCCGGCCCGCGTCGCGATCAAGGAATATGTCGACATCGCCGCCGCCTTCTTCGCCAAGGAGGAGGCCGGCATGATCAACGCCGTGCTCGACGCCCTGGCGCGAAAAGCCCGGCCGAAGGAATTCGCCTGAGGCCGCGCCTATTGGCGCGATGCGGCGCGTCCGAGCAGGAGGGCGGTGCGCTTGGATCGCAGAATTACGGTGAAGAAAAAGATTGCCATAAAGTAACTTATATGTAACTATATGAACATCGGCCGAAACGTCGTCGAATACGTTCAAGAAAATGGTTCGAGTCCGTTTCGGATCTGGTTTGGCGGGCTTCATCCACAGGCGGCGGCGAAGGTCTCCGCGGCCGTGCAGCGGCTCGAATTGGGCAACACGTCACGGATCAAGTGGATCGGATCTATTGGCGAGTACCGCATCGATTGGGGGCCAGGTTATCGCATCTATCTTGGCTTCGATGGCGATGAGATGATCATCTTGCTCGGCGGCGGTTCGAAGCAACGTCAGCAAGTCAATATCGAGCGGGCGAAAGCGATGTGGGCGGAGTACAAGGCGCGCGCGGCGCGCGCCAAGTCAAAGGCCAAGCGGTGAGGACATGGCGCTGACTCGAAGTTTCAAGGAGACCGTGGTCGAGCGGATTCAACGCGATCCGGATTTCGCCAGAGCGTTGCTTGATGAAGCGGCGATGCTTTTCCTCAATGGCGAACCTGATGCTGCGCGCCTCATGCTGCGCGATCTCGTCAATGCGACGGTTGGCTTCGAGGCGCTCGCCATAGAGACGGCCAAGCCCGCCAAAAGCCTGCATCGAATGCTGTCGAAGGGCGGCAATCCGACTATGGACAACCTCGCCGCTATTCTTGGCGTCCTTCGAAAAACGCTCGGCGTGGACATTGAAGCGCGTGCGGTCAAAGCAGCGTGATTTTTCGCTAACCCTTCGCCTGAAGGGAGAGGGGCAGGGGCGGTTGTAGCGGAAAGGCGCTGAGGTACGTATCAGCCGCACGTACGAACTCCCAATCGACGTACCTCCGTCCCCCCTCACTCCGGGAATTTTACGCCCTAATCGTGGCGGCTAACCTCTC
>DATGLU010000023.1:0-6499 GCA_035294045.1 Roseiarcus sp.
TCAGCACATAGACCAGGCCGGCGACCACCGGAGAGACCGACAGCGGCAGGTCGATGAGCGTGATCAGCAGATTCTTGCCGACGAACTCGAATTTGCCGATCGCCCAGGCCGCGACAATGCCGAAGGCGACATTCGCCGTCACCGCGACCGCCGCGACCGCCAAGGTCAGGGCAATCGCCGCCTGAGCGTCCGGATCGGCAAAGGCGGCGAAATACGCGCCATAGCCCTTCGAAAGCGCCTGCCAGAAGACGACGATCAAAGGCAGCAGCATGAAAAGCGTCAGGATGGCGATGGTCAGGCCGATCAGCGCCGCGCGCAAGGCCGCCGGTTCGCTGGCGACGCCTTCCGCGCCGGCGCGCGGCGCCGCTCCCGCGCGCGCGTCAGACATAGCCGGCTTTCCTGCGGCTCCAAGCCTGCGCCAGATTGATGACGAGCAGCATGGCGAAGGAAATGGCGAGCATGACGACGGCGATTCCGGTCGCGCCGGCATAATCGTATTCTTCGAGCTTCACGACGACGAGCAGGGGCGCGATCTCGGAGACATAGGCGACATTGCCTGCGATGAAGATCACCGAGCCGTATTCGCCGACCGCGCGGGCGAAGGCGAGCGCGAATCCGGTGAGCAGCGCCGGCGCCAAAACCGGCAGCACGACTCGCCGCAACGTGCGCCATCGCGTCGCGCCGAGCGTCGCCGAGGCTTCTTCGAGATCGCGGTCGAGTTCGAGAATCAGCGGCTCGACCGTACGGACGACGAAAGGCAGCGCGATAAAGGTCAAAGCCACAAGGACGCCCCATCGCGTATAGGCGATCTTGACGCCGAGCGCCGCGAGCGGCGCGCCGAGAAGGCCATTCGGCGCGTAGAGCGTCGCCAGGGCGATTCCGGCGACCGCGGTCGGCAAAGCGAAAGGCAGGTCGACGATCGCGTCGAAGAAGCGCCTTCCGGGAAAGCTGTAGCGCGACAGCGCCCAGGCGATGAGCAAACCCAAGACAAGATCGATCAGAGCGGCGGCGAATGAGATGCCGAACGACGTACGCAGCGCGGCTGTGACGCGCGGCTCGGTCGCGATCCTCCAGAGGCCGCCGAGCCCGAGCGCCGAGGCGCGCATCGCCAGCGCGCCGAGCGGCGCGAGGACGATCGCGGCAAGATAGGCCAGCGCGCCGGCCAGCGTCAGGCGGAAGCCCGGCAAGACGCTCGGTTTGCGTAGCGTGAAAAAGCGCGGGCGCACGCCGATGTCCGTTAGTGGTTCGCGGCCTGAATCTGATCGAAGACGCCGCCCTCGGCGAAATGCGTCGCCTGCGCTTTTTTCCATCCGCCGAACACGCCGTCGACGGTGGCAAGCTCTATTTTGGGGAACCGATCGAGATCCGCTTTCGCGGCGAATTGCGGCAGCGCCGGCCGATAATAGTTCTTGGCGATGATCGCCTGCGCCTGCGGCGAATAGAGAAAGCGCAGATAGGCTTCCGCGACCTTGCGCGTCCCTTTGGCGTCGACATTGCCGTCGACGATCGAGACCGGCGGCTCGGCGAGGATCGATTGGGACGGCGCGACGATCTCGAATTGACCCTTGCCGAATTCGCTTGTCGCCAGGAAAGCGTCGTTCTCCCAGGCGATCAGGACATCGCCGAGGCCGCGCTGGGCGAAGGTGATGGTCGAGCCGCGCGCGCCCGTATCGAGAACCGGCGCGTTCTTATAGATCGCGGCGACAAAGGCGCGCGTCTTCGCCTCGTCGCCGGCGAACGCCTTCAGGCCGTAAGCCCACGCCGCGAGATAGTTCCAGCGCGCGCCGCCGGACGTCTTCGGGTTCGGCGTGATGACCGAGACGCCCGGCCGGGCGAGGTCGGGCCAATCGCGAATGTTCTTTGGGTTGCCCTTGCGGACCAGGAAAACGATCGTCGAGGCGTAGGGCGTCGAATTGTTGGGCAAGCGCTTTTGCCAATCGGCGGGAATTTTGCCGGTTTTGGCGGCGATCGCGTCGATATCGGCGGCGAGCGCCAAGGTGACGACATCGGCGCCGAGGCCGTCGATGACGGCGCGGGCCTGGGCGCCCGAGCCGCCATGCGAGGCCTGAACGGATATCGTCTCGCCGGTCTTCGCCTTCCAATCGGCGACGAAGGCCTCGTTGACCGCTTTATAGAGCTCGCGGGTCGGATCGTAGGAAACGTTCAGCAGCGAGGTCTGCGCTTGCGCGCCGGGCGCGACCGCCAACGAGCCGGCGAGGGCTAGCCCGAGCGCCGTGACCAGGCGCCGACGCGACGGCGAGCCGGACCCGGCGCGCCCGAGCGGACCGACGATTTTTCGCATGCGCATTCCCCTAAGCCTTGATTGACAATCAGAATATATTTTCTATAGATTTATAATACTGATTGCAATAGCAGGCGTCCAGGGGCGGACGGAACGAAAAGTTTGGGACGCTGCCGGGCAGGCTGGAGCCGTAGCGACGCGCACCCGGCCCTGCGCGACGGCCGAAGAGAAAGCGCTTTTTTGGGGGCGATCATGGAAAAACGACTTGGTCTTGCGGGGGCGATACTTATCGGCGCGATCGGCGCCGCCGGCGCGGCCGACTTGCCAGCGGCCAAGCCGGCGCCGACCCCTTCGACTGCGCCGTGCTTCGCCAGTTTCGACGATTGGCTCAGCGCCAGCGCGCAGGATTGCCCGCTCAGCGCTATGGGCGTCACAGTCTACGGACAGATCGATGTCGGCGTCGGCTACAGCTCCCATGCCGCCGATTTCAACCGCTACTACAATAACGGCGTCGCCGAGATGATCGCGAAATTCAGCCGCGGTCCGCAATACCAACTGGTCCCGAACGGGCTGAGCCAATCGAATATCGGCGTGAAGGGACGAGAAGAATTCGCGCCGGGCTGGGCCTTCATCTTCGACGTCAATACCGGCTTCGACCCCTATTCGCTGCAGCTCGCCAACGGCCCGAAATCGCTGGTCCAGAACAACAACCTGCCGATTCAATTGCAGGAGGAAAATTCCGATTCCAGCCGCGCCGGGCAGTGGGACAATACCCGCGCCTATCTCGGCGTCAGCAGCAGCGCGTTCGGCGCGCTGACTTTCGGCCGGCAATACACGTTCAGCAGCGATGCGGCGAACGCCTATGATCCGATGGGCGGCGCCTACGCCTTCTCGCTGATCGGCAATTCGTCGACCTATGTGTCAGGGGTCGGCGACACCGAAGTGGCGCGCTACAATACGTCCGTCAAGTACCAAGTCGCCTATAACAATCTCCGCGCCGGCGCGATTTGGCAATTGGGCGGCTATGGCCAAGGCAATGGCGCGGACGGCGCCTATCAATTCGACGCCGGCTTCGATTATGCCGGTTTTTCCTTCGACGCGATCTACAGCCATGCGACGGACGCCGTCGCGCTTTCGACCTACGGCGTCAGCCCGCTCCCGAAAGGCGTGACGCAGGACGATCTGAAGGCGACGCTCGCCAATATCGACGGCGTGGTGCTGGCCGGCAAATATGTCTATGGTCCGTTCAAGTTCTATGGCGGCTATGAAAACGCCCGCTTCAGGCCGCCGACCGACACGCATGCCGACGGCTTTACGTCGCTCGGCGGCTACACCGTGCTGCCAAGCGGGGTCAGCGCGACCAATTATATTCGAAATAAAATCCTTCAGGTCGGCTGGGTCGGCGCCAAATACGCCATACGGCCGGACCTCGACGTCGCCGCCGCTTATTACATTGCCTGGCAGAACGACTATACGAATTACGCCGTGAAAGGGACGACCGCTTGCGGCCCGAACACGACAGTCCCCGCCCCCGGCTATGCGCCGCAGGGGGCCAATCATTCGACCTGCGCGGGGACGCTGCAAGCTGTGTCCGGCCTGATCGATTGGCGACCCTATAAGCGGCTCGACGTCTATGGCGGCGTGATGTTCTCGCAGATCGCCGGCGGCATGGCGAACGGCTATCTCCACAGCACGAATATCGCGCCGACCGCCGGGCTGCGGCTGTCTTTCTAAAAAGCTTGGGCCGCGGCGCCCGGCCCCGCTGGGCTCACTTGCGCCGGCGCGGCGGGCGGTTCGGCCATTTGACGATGCGCTCCGGCCAAAGCTCGACGGGAATATCGTCCTCGGCGGCGCTGACCCGCCCGCGTACCGAAACGCCCGCCTCGTGCACCGTCTTCGGCGAGCCCGAGACGAGCGGATGCCACCAATAGAGATCGCGTCCTTCGGCGACCAGGCGATAGGCGCAGGTTTTCGGCAGCCAGGTCAGCGTGTGCACGGCCTCGGGCGTCAGCTTGACGCAATCGCGCACCCGCCGGCGGCGGCGCTTGTAGTCCAGGCAGCGGCAGGCTTTGGCGTCGAGAAGCTTGCAGCCGATATCGGTGAAATGAATCTCGCCGCTATCCTCGTCTTCGAGCTTGACCAGGCAGCAGCGGGCGCAGCCGTCGCAGAGGCTCTCCCACTCGGCCTCCGACATTTGCTCGAGAGTCTTGCTCCGCCAGAACGGCTTATCCGGGGCTTTGCGGCTCATTCTTTCTGCGTCGGGTCCTTGCGCCATGCTGACGCCTCACCTGGGCGCCCAAATTGCGGGGCGCGGGACCGTCGGCCCTCGGCGTTGCGTTATGGAGCAAGCGCCGAGTTCGGTCGAGGGGTCAAGCGTCTCGTTCTGTGATAATCCAAGAGCAAGTCGGCCTTAACGCCGCGATGAGGACACTGTGCTCCAGAAGCTGAGGAACCTGTTCACCGTCGCCAATTTCAAGCGGGCGCCTCTCGCCCTCGACGCGTTCATCGATTCCTAGCTCTATGAAAGCGGCCAGCGCGCCAAGAAGGCCTATGCGGCCTTTTCCGCGCTGATGGACCGCTTCTACGTTTCCGGTTTCGTTCGCCTTTGCGTGGAGGCCGCCTGCGAAGGCCTCAATATCGGCGTCGTTTTGTCGCTGGTTGCGCTGGCCCTTGCTTTGCCGGCTTTCGCCGAAACCGCCTCGTCGGATTGGCTCAAGCGCGAAGACCTCGCCGTCACCTTTCTCGACCGCTATGGCGTCGAGGTCGGCCGGCGCGGCATCAAGCACGACGATTCCATCCCGCTCGAACAATTGCCCGATCATTTCATCAAGGCGGTGCTGGCGACCGAGGACAGGCGCTTTTTCAGCCATTTTGGCATCGATATCGTCGGCACGTTTCGCGCCCTGACCGTCGACGCCAAAGCTTCCGGCGTTGTGCAGGGCGGCTCCTCGATCACCCAGCAGCTCGCCAAGAACCTTTTCCTGAGCAATGAGCGCTCGCTCGAGCGCAAGATCAAGGAGGCCTGGCTCGCGCTGTGGCTCGAGCACCACCTCACCAAGAAGGAGATTTTAAAGCTCTACCTCGACCGCGCCTATATGGGCGGCGGCGCTTTCGGCGTCGAGGCGGCGGCGCAATATTATTTCGGCAAGTCGGCGCGCGACATCAACTTGGCGGAATCGGCGATGCTGGCCGGCCTGTTCAAGGCGCCGACCAAATATTCGCCGACCGTCAACCTGCCGGCGGCGCGGGCGCGCGCCAACGACGTTTTGAGCAATCTGGTCGAGGCCGGCTTCATGACCGAAGGCCAAGTCTATGCGGCCCGGCTCAATCCGGCGACGCCGATCGACCATACGACCGAAACGAGCCCCGATTGGTACCTCGACTTTGCCTATGACGAGGTCAAGAAGCTCGCCGACGAGGGCAAGCTCGGCAATGATCGCGTGCTGACCGTGCGCACCGGCCTTGACCAAGGCATGCAGAACCGTGCGGAAAGCGTGATCGAGGACATGCTGCGCAACCGCGCGCCGGCTTACGACGCCCATCAGGCGGCGACGATCGTCGCCGAGACCAACGGCCTGTTGCGCGCCGTGGTCGGCGGCCGCGACTATGGCGCGAGCCAGTTCAACCGCGCCATCGACGCGGCGCGCCAACCCGGCTCGTCCTTCAAGATTTTCGTCTATCTGACCGCGCTCCTTACCGGCAAGTATCACATGAACACGCCGGTCGACGCCTCCGCCGTCTGTATCGGCGACTATTGCGTGCACAATTTCGCCGGCGAGAGCGCCGGGATCATCCCGCTCTACAGCGCCTTGGCGCAATCCTTGAACACCGCGGCGATCAGGCTGTCGATCAAAATCGGCGAAGCCTATTGGCCGAAGAACAAGCCCTATCACCTGGCGCGCATCGCGGCGCTCGGCCGCTCGAAAATCGTCGAGACGGCGCGCGCCATGGGCATCACGACGCCGCTCATCGACACGGTCTCGCTTCCGGTCGGCGCCGACGAGGTCAAGATGATCGACATGGTCGCCGCCAACGCCGTTCTCGCCAATGGCGGCAAGCGCGTCGTTCCCTATGCGGCGATCGAGATCCGCAATTCGGCGGGCAAGGTCATCTACACCCACGACGCCAACGGGCCGGCCCCGGTCCAGGTGATCCCGGCCGACAAGGTCGCCGAGATGAACAACATCATGACCCATGTCGTGACCGAAGGCACCGGCCGCGCCGCGCAAATTCCCGGCCTCGCCATCGCCGGCAAGA
>DATGLU010000024.1:0-3440 GCA_035294045.1 Roseiarcus sp.
TTGGCCGCCCTGAGCCGGCGGTGGAGATCGAAAAGGATTTCGCTCTTCACCCGGTCCGCCATCTCGATCTCATCGACGAAGCAGATGAGCTGAAACTTCATCGCCCATTCGCCGAATTCGCTGAACAGGACCAGCGGCGCCGGGATCGACAGGACGAGATCCTGCGCCTTGGCCGCGGCGATGAGGATTTCGCGCACCGCCTCGGGATCGGAGTCGAAAGCGACATTGATCGCGATGATGATCCGGCCGACGCGGTCGGCGCGCACCCAGTTCTTGACCACGCCGGAGACGAGGTTGGAATTGGGCACGATCAGCATCGCGCGGTCGAACGTCTCGATCTCGGTCGAGCGTACGTTGATGCGCCGGACGAAGCCCGAATCCGGACCGACGACGACCATGTCGCCGACCCTGACCGCGCGCTCCCAGAGGATGATCAACCCGGAGACGAAATTGTTGACGACCGATTGCAAGCCGAAGCCGATGCCGACCGACAGCGCGCCGGCGATCAAAGCGAGCTTCTGGAAATCGAGGCCGATCTGGCCGGCGCCGAGCGCCAGGGCGAGGACGAAGCCGATATAGCCGAAAATCGTCTTGACCGAATTGCGCAAGCCGTCGTCGAGCCGCGTGCGCGGCAGCAATTGCGAGGCGAGCCAGTTCTGCACCGCACGGGTGATCAAGACGCCGAGGATGAAGACGAAGGTCGCGGCGACGATCGAGGAGACGGAAATCGTCACGTCGCCATATTTGAAGCCGAAATAAGCGGCGCGCAGCGAGCCGAGCATGTCCTGCGATTGGATGCCCCATGGCCCGAGAATCAGCAGCGCCGCGGCGACGAAGAACGTGACGCGCGCGACGCCCTGGATGAGCACCGCCAGTTGCTCCAGCGACTCCTTGCGCAGCGCCGCCATCATCATCAGGCTGCGGCCGATCATCGCCTTGGGCTGCAGCGCGACCTCCGCGCCGGCGTCGACGACCACCGCGACGAGGTAGAGAATCGCGATCGCGCCGACATCGCGGACGAGCTGGCCGAGCAGGAACGTCGCGAAGGCGACATAGCCGATAATGACCGAGACAAAGATGGCGAGGGTCAGCAGCCAGGCCAGAGCGCGCGCCGACCCCCAGGCGTCGCGCGGCGCCTGGCCGAGCGCCGCCGCCTCGCGCGGCGCATAGATCCGGCGCAGCGCCTGGGCCATCAGCAAAGCCGCAACCAGCGCGCAGGCGCCGCGCGTCGCCACCGTAACGCTCAGCGAGGCGGAGACCGCGTCGTCGACCGGCTCGAGCACTTTCTCCAAGGCGACGATCGCCGCGACGCCGAGCCATATGCGCAGGCAGCGCCGCACGACCGGCTCGGAAAGATCGATCACCCGCCATTGCGGCTGGCCCGGCGCCAGAAGGCCATGGGCGATGGCGTTGGCGACGAACAGGACTTTCAGCCCGTCGAAAAACGCCTCCTGAACGCCCTGCAATTGCGGGTAGGAAAGATCGAACGCGTCGAGCGCGTAAGAGACGGCCAACAGCGCCAGGATCGGCAGGCATGCCAGAACCAGCGCCGTCCACAAGGCGGCGAGGGCGCGGCGCAGCCGCCCCGGCTCGGCGAGCTTGGGGTCGCGCGCGATCACCCGCAGCGTCACCCAGCGCAGCGGCGCCGCCAATGCGACGAGCGCGAGAATGATCGCGATGAAGCCGAGCCATTGCCCGGCGCTGGCGCGAGCGATGTCGTCGCTCGCCCAGGCTTTGAGCAGGCCGCCCAGCGCCCCGACGTCGCGCGGCGTCTCGCGAATGACGGTCGTCCAAAGCAGCGGGCTCAAAATGCTCGACGAGCGCGCGAAGGTCTGCGCGGCAAAGAGCGCGCGGCGCGCCGCGCCGATCCGGGCGCTGGTCTCGTCGACTTGCACCGCGAGGGCGCGAGCGGTGCGCATCGAGGCGTCGAGATCGTCGTGGATTTTCTGCTCGGCGGCGATGTCGGCCGCGGCGCCGTCAGGGGCGTCCTGGGCCTTCTCCTTCGATTTCGGCGTCAGCTCGGCGAGCCTTTTGGCGGAAGCGGCGAGCTTCGGCGTCAAATCGTCGATGACGCCCTGCAGCACGCCGGCGAGCGGATCGCACTCGGCCCTCAAGCGCAGGAGTTCGACATCGGAGAGCGGCGCGTTTTTGAACGCCGTGTCGATCTCGAGCAGCGTGGCGCGGACCGATTCGATCTGCGCGCGCACGGATTCCGGCGTCTGCGCTCTCGTCTGGCCGGCGAAAGCGAGAAACAGGGTCAAAAACGCGAAAAGGAGAACGCTGAGGCGCGGCGGGGCGGTCATTTTCCTCAAGAATCGCCGAATGGCGGCTCCTTCCAGCATTCGACCATGGCGGCCCTGCGGCGGCAAGGCGAAGCCCCTGTGGACGGACCTTTCGTTCACCCTGGCGTGGGAAAGAGGCTGCGCCAGGGCGGCTGCTTTGTTAAAGCAAGCGCCAAATTCGAAAGATTTGCTCCTTGGACCAGACCTTGACCCTCTTGGCCCCCGACACGGCCGGCGCCCGCGCGCTCGAACGGCTGATCGCGGCGGGCTTCGACCGCATTGAGCCGCCGGCTTTGCAGCCGGCCTCGGTGTTTCTCGACATGTCGGGCGAGGAAATCCGCGGCCGTCTGTTCCTCACCAGCGGCCCTGCCGGCGAGGAGCTGTGCCTTCGGCCCGATTACACGATCCCGGTCTGCCTGGCCTATCTCGGTTCGCCGGAAGCCGGCCGGCCGGCGCAATATTCCTATCTCGGTCCCGTCTTTCGCGCCCGAGCCGGCCAAGCCGGCGAATGGCGGCAAAGCGGCCTTGAAAGCTACGGCCGCGACGACGCCGAGGCCGCCGACGCCGAGATTTTCGCGCTCGCCATGGAGGCCGCCGCCGCCGCGGGCGCTGGCGCGCTCGATGTGCGCTTCGGCGACGCCGGGCTTTTCGACCGCGCCTTGCGCGCCCTCGACTGGCCCGACGCCCTGCACCGCCGCTTGCGCCGCGGCCTGGCGCAGGGCCGCTCGCTCGATTCCATTCTCGACGAGACGGCGAACGGCTCGGCGGCGCAAGCCGGCGTGCTCGCCGCTTTGGAGCGGACCGACCATGCCGGCGCCAAGGCGCTGGTCGAGGATTTGCTGGCGATCGCCGGCATCGCCGCGGTCGGCGGCCGCAGCGCCGGCGAGATCGCCGACCGTTTCCTCGAACAGGCTTCGCTCCGCGCCGGCTCGAGCGCGCCGGCGGAAAAGCGCGAAGCGCTCCGGCGCTTTCTCGCCATCAAGGGCGATCCCGATTCGGCCTCTCGGCAATTGCGCGCCCTTGCCGCCGACGCCAAGCTCGACATAGCGGAAACGCTCGATTCCTTCGACCAGCGCACCGGCTTTCTCGCCGCGCGCGGCGTGGCGGTCGAGAATTGTACTTTCGCCGCCGCCTTCGTGCGCGATCTCGATTACTATA
>DATGLU010000025.1:0-3707 GCA_035294045.1 Roseiarcus sp.
CGCTTCTTTGTCGGCTCGCGGGCGGGCGCGAAGAGAGGCCGATCGCTATCCCGCCTGCTCATGCGCTTCGTGCAGCGCCGCGAGCGCGTCGCATCCCGCGAAGATGAAGCTCTCGACCCCGGCCTCGCGCAGGCGCGTCTCGGCTTCGCCGGGGCGGCCGGCCATCCAGACGCGCGCGCCGGCGCCGCGCAAGGCGCGCGCGGCGGCTTCGGCGCCGGCCGCGTAAATCTCGTCGGACGAGCAAAGGCAGGCAAGGGGGGCGCCGCTCGCCTTGAAGGCGGCCGCGGCCTCTGCGCCATCAGCGAAGCCATCATTGCCGAGCGCTTCGACGCCGCCCGCCTCGAACAGGCTCTTGGCGAAGTTGGCGCGGGCGTTGAAGGCGGCGATCGGGCCGAGATTGGCGAGAAAGACGCGCGGCCGCGCGCCCTTCGCCTGAAGCCTCGCGTCGGAGGCGTCGCGCAGCGCTTCGAAAGGCTCGGCGAGGCGGCGCGGAAGGAGCGGCGCGCAGCGCGGCTCGCCGGGATAGGCAAAGCGCGGCGGCGCGGCGGCGAGCGTTTTCGGGCGTATCTCGGCAAGATCGGGAAAGTCGCTGAGGCCGGTCATCGCCGCCTTGCGCCGCGCGACGGCGCGGGCGCGCTTGTCGGCGATCGCGGCGACATCGGCTTGAAACGCGCCCTGTTCGAGCGCCGCGACGATCCCGCCCTGCGCGTCAAGGCTCTGGAACATGCGCCAGGCCTTTTCGCAAAGCTTTTGCGTCAGCGCTTCAAACGCGCCGGCGCCGCCGGCCGGGTCAATGACGAAGCCGAGGTGGGATTCTTCGAGCAAGATGAGCTGCGCATTGCGGGCGAGGCGTCGCGCGAAAGCGTCGGGCAGGCCGATCGCCTGGGTGAATGGCAGGACGCTGACGCTGTCGGCGCCGCCAAGCCCGGCCGCAAAAGCGGCCATCGCGCCGCGCAGCACATTCACGTGCGGATCGCGCGCGGTCATCATCCGCCACGCGGATGAAGCGTGGAGGCGCGCGCTTTTTGGCGTCAAGCCGCACGTTTCCTCGATCCGCGCCCAGAGAAGGCGCAAGGCGCGGAATTTCGCTAGGCTCATGAATTGATCGGCGTCGGCGGCGAGGCGGAAGCCGATGGCGCAGCGCGCCTCGTCGAGCGCGGCGCCGCCGGCTTCGAGCACGCGGAGGTACGTCACGGCGCAAGCGAGCGCGAAGGCGAGCTCCTGGGCCGGCGAGCCGCCTGCGGCATGGACGATGCGCCCATCGGCCGCGACAAACGGCCCGACGAAATTCTGCGCGGCAAGGTCGCGGGCGAAACGGGCGAGCGCCGCGGCCTCTTCGGTCCAGGGGCGGCCGCGCCCGCTCAGCGCCAAACGGCCGATCGGGTCGAGGCCGAAGCCGATATCGGCGCGATGCGGCTCGCCGTTGAGCCGGACGTGATCGGCGAGACTGCGCGCCGCCTCCTCGCCGCTTGCGCCAAGATCGAGCTCGATCGGCGTATCGTCGATCCGTACGTTTCTGAAGAGAATGTCGAGAGCGGCCGCGTCGCCCTGGGCGAGGCCGTAGCCATAGGCTACGCCGGCGCCGGCGAAGACGATTTCAAGCCCATCGGCACCCTGCGCGAGATCGTCTGCCGCCTGGGCGTTGGCGGCCTCGGCGTCGGGATGATCGGCGCGCGTCAAGACGCGCCAAGGCCCGCCCGGCCGGCCGGCGCGCGGGCCGCGCTGGCGCCCATAGAGCGGCGCGATGGCGAATCCGTCTTCGCTTTCGGAGGTCAGCTTCTCGAACCCTGCGCCCTTCAGCGCCGCCGCGACGCGCCGGCGCCAGTCTTCTTCGCTGATCGGCGGGAAAAGGTTGAGCGCGTCGGCCATGAGGGCTGGGCCTAATGCGCACGCTGCGGCGTACCCTCACCCCGGCCCGCTCGAGCAAGCGGGAGAGGGGGCGCGCCGCGCGTCATCGGCGCATTGTAGCCGCGGTCGACGACCGCGGCTACAACCCTGCAGGAGAAGGCGCCGCGAAGCGCCGGATGAGGGTGAGCCTCGGCGCTCGTCATCCGCGCCTCCCGTCAGTTTAAATGAATTGCGACAGGCCCGGAATGGCGCCGGCGATCTCGCCGACGACGTCGTCGCCGGCGACTTCGCGCGCATAGGCGAAGATTTCTTTTCCGATCGTCTGGATCTGGCCCATGTCGAGGCCGAGGCCCATCAGCTGGCCGCCGAGCGCCATCAGGCCGCCGCCGCCCATGGCGCCGGCCGCGATGCCCATCAGGCCCTTGATGCCGCCGCTCATGCCTTCGCCGCCGGAATCCGGCAGAGAGGCGATGATCGATTTCAGCGCCGGCGCTTTCTCCAGCAGCTTGTCGACCGCCTCATTCGGCGCCTCGCGCCGGATAAAGTCGGCGACGAGGCCAGTCGCCTGCCGCGCGACATCCGGGGTGACGCCAGCGGCGTCGGCGACGCGCGCGATCAGATTTTCCATGCTCTTCTCCCTGCCGGCCGAGCGGCTTTGATCCGCCTGTGTCGCCGCTTGGCGAAGCAAAATCAAGTTGGGAGGCTTTGGCGGCTATGCGATCGCCGAGCGGGCGGCGGCGGGCGCCGGCGGGTCGGCGGCGGCTGTTTCTCGGCGGGCCGCGGCGAACGCTTCGGCGAGGCGAGCGCGATAACGGACATGGGGCGGACGGGCGCCGTGGGTCAGCAGCGCGCGTCGCACGGCGCCGCTCGTCCCTGTGAGGAACACCAAGGCGCCTCGCCGCCGCGCTTTGCGGGCAAAGCCGGCAATCGTCATCGCGGCGGTCGAATCGATCATCGGCGCCGCGGCGAAATCGATGATGTAGGCTTTGGGGTGCTCGCCAATCCGATCGAGCGCCGCCGCCACGCTCGCCGCCGAGCCGAAAAAGAAGGCGCCGGAAATGCGGTAGGCGACGATATCCGGATCGGTCGCGACGAAAGGCGCATCCTCGCCATTGCCGTCGAGCCCGTCCGTTGCCGCCTCGGGCAATTCGACCGTCACCGCTTGCGCCATGCGGTGCAGAAACAGAAGCGCGCCTATGCCGAAGCCGACGAGAATGCCTTCGGTGAGATCGCGAAAAACGACCAGCGCGAAGGTCGCCAAAAGGACGACGGCGTCGCCGCGCGAAGCCCTCAGCAGGGTCAAGAATTCGTGTTTTTCGGCCATGTTCCAGGCGACGACGGCGAGAACGGCGGCAAGCGCGGCGAGGGGGATGTAACGCGCCAGCGGCGCCGCAAGCAGCATGAAGAGAAGCAAGAAAGTCGAATGCATTATGCCGGCGATCGGCGAGCGCGCGCCCGCTCTGACATTGGTCGCGGTGCGGGCGATGAGGCCGGTCGTGCAAATTCCGCCGAACAAGGCCGAGGCGATGTTGGCCGCGCCTTGGGCGACGATCTCGCCGTTCGAGCGATGGCGCCGCCCCGTCATGCTGTCGGCGACGACCGCCGAGAGGAGGCTCTCGATGCCGGCCAGCAGCGCGAAGGAAAAGGCCGTTGGGAGCATTTCTGCGATTTTCTCGAACGAAAGCGCCGGGAGGCGCGGCGCCGGAAGCGTTTGAGGAATGCCGCCAAATCGCGAGCCGATCGTCTCGATCGGCAGACCGAGCAGCGCGGTTGCGACCGCGCCGAGGCCGACCGCGATCAAATAAGCAGGCCAGTGCGGTCGATATTTCCGGATGACGACCATCACGACGATCGCGCTC
>DATGLU010000026.1:0-3836 GCA_035294045.1 Roseiarcus sp.
GGGAGAGGGTTGGGGTGGAGGCGAGCCGCTGCGGGCGAGATTTGCGGGCCGAAGGGCGAGGTCGCGGCTGAGCCTCATCCGGCCGCTTCGCGGCCACCTTCTCCCGCAGGCGGGAGAAGGGATTCCTTGGCGCATTGCATCTGCTCGTCGCGCGCCCCCTCTCTCGCTTGCGGGGGAAGGCTGGGGTGAGGGCAAGCCGTCGGAATGGGTCACTTGAAATCGCCTCAAGCGCTATTTTGCGCGCGCCGCCTTTTCGTCGTGTCCGGAGCGCTGGGTGCGCCGCTCCAGTTCGGAGAGCACGTCGGCGAGCTTCGCCCCCCGCGCCTCGAGCACGACCAGCAAATGATATAGCACGTCGGCGGCCTCGGCGCGCAGGGCCGTCTCGTCTTCCGAGACCGCCGCGATGACGAATTCCGCCGCCTCCTCGCCGAATTTCTTGGCCGCGCCTTTCGCGCCTTTGTCGAGGAGCGACCGGGTATAGGATTTGTCGGCCGGCGCCGAGGCGCGCTCGGCGATGAGGCGGGCGAGATCGTTCAGAGAAAATGTCAAATACGCCCCGGTCAGCTAGGCGTCGCCGCGACGCCGCCCGCATTTTTCTTTTCTAAAGGAACCCGCGCCCCCGCGACAAGCATTCGATCGTGGTCCCGACGATGCGCCGATCACACTTTCAGCGCCAGCGGATGGCCGAGGAGCGCTCTGTCGACCGTCGCAAGCTTAAGCGCTTCGGCTTGGCATTGGGCCAGCAGCAGGCGATCGAACGGGTCGCGAGTCTCCGGCTCAGGGCTGGCGGCGACGATCACATGGCTTGCTTCGATGCGAAGAATCGAAAGCCCGACCGCTGCGAAATAACCGGCAATATCTTGCAATTGCATGCCTGGGTCCAGCTTTCCCAGTCCTGTCTTGATGGCGATCTCCCACAAGCTGGCGACGCTGACAAAGCCGAGCGTTTCCGGCGCGGCGAGGCGCCGCGCATGCTCCGGATATTGGCTTGCAAGAGTCCGCCGCAACAGCGCGAGCGCGACATGAGTATCGAGGAGGATCCGCATCACGGCTGCGGAAGGGGGCGCAGAAGAATATCCTCGGGAAGCGGCGCGTCGAAATCATCGGCTATGAACGGCGCTGGGTTCTCGACGCCCTTGGACCGCAGATAGGCTTCGCCGGCGGCCAAATCCAAGCCCCCGCGCTGCTTATGCGGCACCAGGTCGAAGATCGGCCTCCCGTTTCGGGTGACGACGATCGTCTCGCCTTTCTCGACAACGCGGGCGAACTCCGTGAGGCGATTCTTAGCGTCGCGGATTGAGACGGTTTTCATGCTGGGAAATGTAGCTACAAGTAGCTTAAAGATCAAGCTCCGTCGCTCTTTCACCCGCGCGGCGCCGCCATGGCGAGGTACAAAATCCGCTTCTGCTCGACCCGCGCCCGCGCCAGCGAATCGAGGATGAGCCCGCAAACGCCCATGAGAGCCGCGCAGAGGGCGAGGCCGGTGCAAAGGACGACGGTTGGCAGGCGCGGCACCAGGCCGGTCTCGGCATAAGTGGCGAAGACCGGCGCGGCGAGGACGATCGCCCCCATCATCGTCAGAGAGGCGAGCGAGCCGAAGAACAGGGCCGGCCGCGTCTCCTTGAGCAGCAGCGCGAAGGTGCGCAGGATGCGCGCCCCGTCGCGAATCGTGCGCAGCTTGGAGGCGGAGCCTTCCTCGCGCTGGCGATAGGGCAGGACGATTTCCGCCGTCGGCAGGCGAAGCTGGCTGGCATGGACCGAGAGCTCGGTCTCGATCTCGAAACCGGACGACAGAGCCGGGAAGCTCTTGACGAAGCGGCGCGAGAAGGCGCGGTAGCCGGAAAAAATGTCGGCGAAATCGGCGCCGAATAGCGCCACATAGAGGCGGTTGAACACGAAATTGCCGATCGCATGGCCGCGCCGATGCGCTTCGTCGTAAATCTCGGCGCGGGCGCCGACGGCCATGTCGACATTGTCCTCGGCGATGGCGGCGACGAGCCGCGGCGCCGCGGCGGCGTCGTAGGTGCCGTCGCCGTCGGCCATCACATAGATGTCGGCGTCGATATCGGCGAACATCCGCCGCACCACATTGCCCTTGCCCGGCCGCGGCTCGAAATAGACTTCGGCGCCGGCGGCGCGCGCAATCGCGGCGGTATCGTCGCGGGAAGCGTTGTCGAAGACGACGATCCGCGCGCCGGGCAGCGCGGCCTTGAACTCGCCCACGACTCGGCCGATGGCGGGGGCTTCGTTGTAGCAAGGCAAGATCACCGCGACGCGCGGCGCGGCGAGCCGCGCCGGCTCAACTCCGCTCAGCGCGTTGCGCATCGTCTCGGCGGCGGCGCGGAGCGATTGCGCCAGGCCTTGCGGGTCGGGCCAGGGCTTGCCCTCGTGCGCCGGATCGGATTTCGCAGCCGCAGCGTCCTTCTCAGGACTCGCGGCCAGAACATTCGTCGACATTCTTTTCAGCGCCGGGTGAGGTTGATCGGCCTGGCTAACGCTCTTTCAATCATTGGCTGGGAAAAGTTGACCCTTGGTGAAAGGCGGCTCGCCTCCACCCGCCGTGTCATTCCCGCGAAGGCGGAATCCAGACCGAGCCAGCTCTGAAGCGCAGCGGCTCCCTGGATTCCCGCTTGCCGCGGGAACGACAGTGAGGACTTCTTCATGTCGCTCGCCGCCGCCCGTCCCTCCGCCCTTTCCGCGCGCGGCGACGCCGGATTTTCGCTGCTGCGCTCGCCGGCCGGGCTCGCCGTCCTGGCGCTGATCCTCTCGATCGTGAAATTCTGGCCGGCCATCGTCTCGGTTTGGACCACCGGCGATTTCGCCAATCCCGACGACGCGATGCGGCTCGTCGAAGTGCGCGACCTTCTTGCCGGCCAGAGCTGGTTCGACCTTCACCAATACCGGCTCGACCCGCCGGCCGGCGTCGACATGCACTGGACCCGCGTGCTCGATCTGCCGCTGGCGCTGCTGATCAAGAGCTTCTCGCTCGCCCTGCCAGTCGAGGCGGCCGAGCGGCTGACCCGCATCGTCTTTCCGCTTGGGTTGCTTTTCGCGCTTTACGGCGCGATTTTCGGCTTGGCGCGCCGGCTGGCCGGCCCCGCCGCCTTGCTGCCGGCGATGATCATCGCGATTCTGGCCGGCGCCATGCTCGGGCAATTCGAGCCCGGCCGCATCCACCATCACATCGCGCAGATCCTGCTCGTCGTCCTCATCCTCCGCGCGACGATCGATGCGGTGTCGGCCAAGAGCCTTGGCCACGCCGCGCTGGCCGCCGCGCTCGCGGCATTGTCGCTGTCGATCAATATCGAGAACATCACCTACATTCTCGTCGAGATCGCGGTCTTCGCCCTGGTCTTTGTCGCCGAGGGCGAAGCCTTCGCCGCGGCGCTCGTCGGCTTCGCGGCCTCGCTCGCTATATCCTCTCTCCTGCTTTTCGTGGCGACGATCGGCCCGTCGCATTATTTTCTCGGCGCCTGCGACGCGTTCTCGACGCCGCATCTTCTGGCGATTTTGATCGGCGCCGCCGCGCTGCTCGCGATGGCCGCCAGCGCCCGACGGCTCGCCGCTTGGCCCCTGCGGCTCGCCGCCTGCGGGCTCGGCGGCGCAGTCGTGCTCGCCGCCCTCGCGGCGAGCTATCCCGCCTGCCTCGCCGATCCGCAAGCCGGCGTCGATCCGCTGCTGCGGCTTTATTGGCTGAGCCATGTCAAAGAAGCGCGCCCGCTCATTGCGATGATCCGGGCGACGCCGAGCGACTTCTTCCTCTTCGCCCTGGCGCCGCTTCTGGGGCTGCTCGCGTCGCTCGCCGCCGCCCGGCGCAGCGGCGGCGCTTCCCGCTT
>DATGLU010000027.1:0-4893 GCA_035294045.1 Roseiarcus sp.
CAGCGGCATGGTCGGGTGGGCGGCCGAAATCGAATCCTTGTCGTAAATCTCGCCATTGGCGGTGCGGCGCCCGTGAAAGGCGTCGCCGTACCAGGACGCCATGCCGATCGCGGTGTAATTGTCGTTTTCCCGCGGCACGTAAGTGTGTCCGGCGACGCGATAGGCGTGGCCGATGAGATAAACGCCGCCGCCACGCGGAATAGGCTGCCCGTCCGCCACCATGCGCGGACTGGCCTTGCCATAGATCGCCGGGGAGAAATGCTCGCGCGAGCTCAGGTGTCGTGGCGTCGGGGCCTGCGCGCAGCCGGCAAGGCTTGCAACGCTCAAAACCATCGCCCCGGCTTTCAGCGCGCGCCGCGCCGATGGTTTCCCCGCCGGCCATCGCATGGCTTTGGTCATCGACGCATACCCGACGCAAAACGAGACGTTCCGCCGCATGCGACGGCGGAATACGCGCTCGCCGGATTGCGACGGGCGTGCACATGCGACACGGCTATGGTCAATTTGCCCCTGCTTCCTTTCCGAAGTCCTAACGCCTTTTCGGCGCCAATTGTCAGGCAAAATACCAGCGCCACAAGCTGGACGCAAATATGGCGGGCTAGCGTCGAACCTCGTCGCCTATCTCATTCTTAACAGTTTTGGCGGGGCGCGCGTCGTAGGCCCGCTCGGGGCCCTTCGACATGAGCGCCAACGCCGAATTGCGAACCTTTTCAAATCATCGAGGCAGGCGAGTGGCCGGCTAGCAGCCGCCGTAACGAAGGGTTTCGGAAGGCTGCTCGTGGAATCGGGCCTTGTAGTCGGCCGCGAAGCGGCTGAGAGACCCGAACCCGTGGGCAGTCGCAACCGAGGCGACCGAGCCGCCGTCTCGCCTTGCTCGGATGAGTTCGTTGCGCGCCATGTCCAGTCGCAGCGCACGCAAATGCGCCATCGGCGTCGTATCGCGAAAACGGCGAAACGCCATTTGCAGCGCCCTTGCGCTGACGCCTGCTGCGCAGGCGATGTCGGCGAGTCCAATAGCCTTTGTCGCATGTTCCTCGATGAATTGCTCCGCGCGCCGCACCGAGGCCGGTGAGATGGGACTCTGAGCGCCCTCAAAGGCCCGGCTATGATTGTGCGGCAACCCGACGAGCAGGGCGGCGACGAGCGCGGAGGCGACGCGGTCGCGCACGAGCGGATGATCGAGGCTCGACGAGTCGTCGCCAAGGTCGTCGCAAAGCATGCGGACGGCATGCGTCAAGGTGGCGACTTTTGTGATGGCGAACGCCTGCGACTGATCGAATTCGATCAATTGCTTAGGCTCTCGTCCGATCCAGGCCTGCAATTCGCGTTCGAGCAGGCTCCGCTCGATCCGGATCAAAAGTTGGCGGCTCGCTGAGGACACTTTCTTGGCGAAGGACCGGTTGGAATTAATGACCGTCACGGAGCCGGCCGGCTGGTCGAACGAGCGGCCTCCCTGCGTCAGCGTCCCATTGCCGGCAAGCATGAAGTGCAAGAGATAGAAGTCTGGAACGTCGGGAGCCGCGACCATAACGTCGCCGCCGAAGCGAATGGTATTGAGGTCAACCGCGCCAATTTTTGCGATCTGATGCCGGAAATCGATCCCACGTTCCCTTGTCCAGTATGTCAGTCGATGCGGCGCCAGCACGCCGCTGAGATAATGTCGGACGGACTCCAGATCGCGCGCTTGGAAAATCGGATGGCGCGCCAAGAAATCGCCGCTGCCCAATAATGAAAAATCGCACTCGCTCGTTGTAACGGCGGGGGGCGACATCGGCATGAGCGCCTCCGAGAATCGCGCCGAGGGCGCGAAACAAGGAACGAGCGGCTAGCGCCAACCTACTGCCGCTCCGCGCGAGAATACCAGCGCCTCCGAAAGAAATAACTCCAAAATAGGCAGCAAGCAATGCGCTTAGAAACAATTGCGCTTTTCGGTCCAGCCTTTCGCTTATCGGATAGAGCGCCGGTAGACGCTCTGGCATGCTGCCTCGGCTTGCCGATTACGGTCTCTCCGCAGATTCATGATCGAGGAAAGGGAGGATCATTAAATGCCGTCCGAGCCAATCTTCGATGTTGTACAACTTGCCCACATAGAGATGTACACGCCAGACATGGCGGGCAGCCTGCGCTATTTTACGGAATTGTTGGGCATGCAGATAAGCGCCCGCGATAGCGACTCGGTCTACTTGCGCGCCTATGAGGATTTCTATCATCACACGCTAAAGCTAACCAAACGTGACCTTGCCGGTCTCGGGCACTGCTCCTGGCGCGCAAGCAGCCCGCAGGCGCTGGAAAGGCGAGCAAAGGCCATTGAGGTCAGCGGACAGGGGAAGGGTTGGATCGAAGGCGATCTGGGTCATGGACGCGCCTACCAATTTGAGACCCCCGGCGGGCACCGCATGGAGGTCTTCTATGAAGTGGAGTACTGGCGATGCGCGAGCGAGCAGAAGACGCGGCTCTTGAACCGCCCACAAAAGCGCCCGCTCCATGGCGTTCCGGTACGCCGGATTGATCACATCAACTTGATGTCTCCAAATCCCGATGCGGACGCGCAATTCATGACCGACGTGCTCGGGTTTCGCGAGCGCGAACTGGTAATGCCGGATGACGCCCCGGTCCGCGTGGGGTCGTGGTTGGCGGTCAGCAACTTGGCCCATGACATTGCCTTCGTCATGGATACCAGCGGCATGCGAGGCCGCCTGCATCACATTTGCTACTGGTACGGATCTCCCCAGCACGCCTACGACGCGGGAGAAATGTTTCAGGAACAGGGCATCCCGATCGAAGCAGGCCCAGGCAAGCACGGAATCAGCCAAGCGTTCTTCATGTATGTAATTGAGCCGGGCGGCAATCGCGTCGAGCTGTTCGCCGACTGCGGATACCTTGTCTTTGACCCGACTTTCAAAACCGTCAAATGGAAGATGTCTGAAGTCCCGGGCCGAGCCGACGCGTGGGTCGGCCAGGCGTTTCCGTGGTCGTGGTGGAACGAGGGCACGCCGCGCTCCAATCGCAAGGAGCCGGTCATGGTCCCCGCGCCGGCGCTTGCGGAAGCCGCTGAGTAGATCAACTCGACGCTCGCGCCGATCTCGGCGGCGACGCGCACGCTCGCGTTTGATTTTCAGAGCGACGCCAAGCCCTCGTCTGCCGACGCGCGACGGCGACTAGCACCCTCTCAATATAACCGGGGCGAGTCTGCTCGACTGGCAAGCCGATCGCCCCCGCCGTCACCGGCCGTAGACGCCAGTCAGCACGCCTTTCGCCAAGGTGTGAAAATGAAGATTGAAGCCGACCACCGCCGCCGTGGAGCTTTCGTTGGCGTCAAGTTTGTCCACATCCACGGCAAACACCGTAACATGATAGTGATGCGGCTTGTCGCCTTTCGGCGGGCACGGCCCGAAATAGCCCTTGGTCCCGGCGTCATTGCCGCTTTGCACCACGCCAGGCGGCATCAGATTGGCCTTGGGATCGCCCGCGTTCTTCGGCAGCGACGTCGTTTCCGGCGGAATATCGAAAACAACCCAATGCCAGAATCCGCTGCCGGTCGGCGCGTCGGAATCGAAGATTGATAATGCGAAACTTTTTGTCCCCTTCGGCGCGCCCGACCAACTGATCGCCGGCGAGATGTTCTTGCCGTCGCAGCCGAAGCCGTTGGCCACTTGCTCTTCGGCGATTTTGGCGCCGGGTTTGATATCCGGGCTCGTCACCTTCATCGCGGGCGCCGCGCCCGCCGTCGCCGCGCCGCCTAAAATGAGCGCAGCCGCCAAAGCTGTTTTGCGCATCATGTCGATCCTCCCCTGAAAAGCGCCCGCCTCGACCAAGCTTCCGGCCGTGCGCCGAGCGCGCTCTTTTATCAGGCCAAGGCTGGCGATCAGGCAAGCGCGCCGGAGCGGAATCGCCGGCGGCGCAGACCAGCGCGGCGCGGAACGAAAGGCGGAACGTCCGGTTATCGCGACGGTCCTCGCTTCTGGGAGCGCCGCGATATGCTGGAAAAAGGGAAGAGGCGACCGCTCGCCGCCGCCTCAGGGATCGGCGCGGCCGGGTTCGTGATCCTGATCGCCACCGCTGTTGTCGCGAGGGGCCCGGACGTCGGTAGTCCGTATGAGTTGTTGCTGCCGAACTTCTCGAAGGGCGCGCCGCAACCCACGCCGACGCCAAGCGTTCCCATGGCCTCGCCCGGCCGCCGCTCCGTGGCGGCGATCGCCGGCCATCCGGTTTGCGTGCGGCTTTGCGACGGCGCCTATTTTCCGCTCTCGACGGCGAGTGAAGAGGAGACCCAATGCCGGAATCTTTGTCCGGACGCCGAGACCGCGGTTTACGACGCGCCGAACGGATCCGACGATATCGGCGAAGCAGTGTCGAAGACTGGAAAGCGCTATTCGGAATTGCCGACCGCCTTGCGCTACCGGTCCGGCTTGGACGCGACCTGCGTCTGCCATCGCAGCGTCGCGCCGCATTATTCGCTGGCCGAGGATTCGACGCTGCGCAAAGGCGATTACGTGATGACGCGGAACGGCTTGGCGGTTTTCGAGGGCGGCGCGGCCTTGCCCCATCGCGCCGCGGATTTCGTCGCGCTCGACACAGCGCGCCTATCGATCAAGGACAGGCGGTCCGTCGAGGCTTTGCATGGACGCACAGCCGCGCCGCGCCGCGCGATTCGAATCACGACGCCCTGATCAGTCGATCCAGACGCGTTTTCTATAACGCCAGCGGTATCGATGGGCGAGATAGGGACGGATCGGCGCCGATCGGTCCTCGCCGAGATAGCCGGCGGCGTTCGATTTGCACCAATAGGCATGGCGCGGATTGATGGCGCCGAGATTGGCGACGGGGTGAGAAAGGACGCCGCAATGGAGCCGCGGAACGTCCGCCGTCGCGGCGCCGCCGCTCGCGACGGAG
>DATGLU010000028.1:0-3685 GCA_035294045.1 Roseiarcus sp.
TCCTTCACATGCGTTTTGAAATGTTCGGTCAGATTGGCGATTCGTTCGGTGAGGATCGCGATCTGCACCTCCGGCGAACCTGTATCGCCAGCTTTCACAGCATATTCCTTCACGAGCGCTTGCTTGCGCTCGACGCTGATCGACATCGGGTCTTTCCTTTCTCGTTAAAGCCGGCGCCGGGCTCGTTTCGAGCGATCGACGCCTTGAGGCGTTCGGCGCAATTTGCGCCTGCCGGTCGGTGGCCGCACCGGGATGTCGTCCAGGACGGTCACGCTGAAACGAGGCGAAAATCGCCTCGCGGGCGCTCTTATACAGGAAAGAGCCGGCCGCGCCAGCTTATTTCGGCCCGGCGTTCCGGCAAGCTTTGGCGCCGCAGGCGGCCTACAGACCCATTGCAAAGGCCGCAAGGGAGAGGAGGGCGACCGCGCCCCACATCGAGGCGCCGGCGAGGCCTGGCGGATAAGCCTCGCGCCATTGGGGCAGGCGCGCCCAGAATGCGTAAACTGCGATCGGCAGCGGCAGCAGGATGAGGACGGTCGCGCCGAGGCCGACGCGTCGCGACGCGGCGTCGAGCGCGGCGAAGGCGGCGACGCCGGAGATCGGATGCAGCAGCAGCGCGGCGACCGCCGCCGAGACCGGCATCCGGCCTTTCGCCGCGCCGACGACGAGCATCAGCGCCAGGACGATCCACAGCGCGAGCGTCAGCAAGAATCCCGCCCAAGCTTGGCTGTAAGCCTCCTCGCCGCCAGCGGGCGGGGCGCCGCTATTGGCGAGCAGAGTCCCATAGAGAACGATGGCGACCGCCGCGAGCGAGATCATGCCGAGCGGCGCGGCGCTTAGCGTTTTAAGCGAGAGGCGCACGGGAATCCCTTTGCGAAGGTTGCCGGGGCGCTTACGGGACGCTCAAGTGACCGCGGCGCCGGCTTTCACGCGCCGCCGCTTTCTTCAAATCCAATATTGGCGGGAATGATAAACCACTGAAACGCCCAGGCAATCGGGACCGTTTGCGCCTGACCCTGGCCGGGTATAAGCGAACGGCAGGCCCGATTGCGGCTCTTCACCCCATTTTTTGCTTCAAGAGAGGACTCCTTAATGACGCGGTTCGATGAGAAACTGGCTCGCATCCGGGACGGCAAATATCGGCGCGCCGATTTCATCATCGCCGACGCAAAGGATCCGGATATGGGGCCGAGCATGGCCGCCGCCGGGCCGGCCCGGCAAAAGGACGGCGCTTCGACCCGCAACCGCACGCGCGAGGAGTTCCTCGGCCAGATCCAGGCGATTGTCGAGCAGGACGTCGTCGACATCATGCTGACCTCGGCCGGCAATCTCGACCGGCTGGTCCGCCGCGGCGTGTTCAAGGGCAGCAAGGTCCAGCCGGCGATCCGCGCCAACGATACGACCGACATCTGGCGGGTGCGCGGCGGCTCTTATCCGCAAAAGCCCTCGCGGCCGTTCCGCTCGGCCAATCTCTGCCGCGTCATGTGGGGCTCGTCCGAGGTCCCGATGGGCGGACCCGTGACCGGAACCGATCTCGGCCTCTACTCGATCACCTTCAACAACGACATCGACGCCGACATTGCGACGCTCGAAGCCTTCGCCGATTTTCGCGCCGAGGCCGAGGAGGTCGGCTTCCGCTATTTCCTCGAAGTGTTCAATCCGAATGTCGCGACTGGGATCGCGCCGGACGTTCTTCCCCACTACGTAAACGACTGCATCCAGCGCTGCCTGGCGGGCCTGACCGACGCCGAGCGGCCGCTGTTCTTAAAGGTGGTCTATAACGGCCCGAAGGCGCTGGAGGAGATGGCGTCGTACGATCCGAGCCTGATCGTCGGCGTGCTCGGCGGCGGCGCCGGCACGACGCGCGATTGCTTCGAACTGATCGCCCAGGCCGAGCGCTACGGCGCGCGCGTCGCTCTGTTCGGCCGCAAGATCAATCTCGCCGAATCGCCGCTCGCCATGGTCACGCATATGCGCGCCGTCGCCGACGGCGCGATGAGCCCGAGCGAGGCGGTGAAGGCCTATCACGGCGCTTTGCAGAAGGAGGGCATCCGGCCGGACCGCGAGCTCGCCAAGGATGATGTTGTCACCGAAGCCGCCTTGAAGATGGGCTAAAAGCGATGGCGGCGCGGCGCGGCTTCGTCACCGCGGGCACTTGGTGCGTCGACCATAACAAGCTGATCGCCGCCTGGCCGGCCGAGGACACCGCGAGCGAAGTGCTGGCGATCGACCGCCAGGGCGGCGGCTCGGCCTGCAATCTCGCAATCGACATGAAGCGGCTCGATCCGGCGGTTCGGGTCGAGACGATCGGCCTGATCGGCGACGACGAGAACGGCCGCTTCCTCGCCGCGCAGTGCGACGCGCATGGAATCGGCCGCGGCCAGATGCGCGTCGTCGCCGGCGAGGCGACGTTCTCGGTCGACGCGTTCACCGTCGCCAACGGCAAAAGGACGCATCTCTTCTATCCCGGCGTCGCCAAGCGGCTGAGCCCGGACGATTTCGACTTCTCCAAGACGCCGGCGCGCATTCTCCATCTCGGCCTGCCCGGCGCGCACCGGATCATGGACGCGCCGTGGCGCGCCGAGGCGAACGGCTGGGTTGCAGCGCTGAAGGCGGCGCGGGGAAGCGGGCTTCAGACCAATCTCGAATTGATGACGATCGCCCCCGAGCGCCTGATCGCGCTGGCGCGGCCCTGCCTGCCGCATCTCGATTATCTCATCGTCAACGATTTCGAGATCGGCGCGGCGACGGGCGTCGAAACGCGGGCGGAAGGACGTACCGACGTCGCCGCCGTGCGTCGCGCGATCGAAGCGGCGCTTCGCTCGGGGCCAATGCGCGTCGTCGCCGCGCATTTCCCGGAAGGCGCTCTTGCCGGCGCGCGCGAGGGCGGTCTGGTCGCGCTCGGCTCGCTCGCCATGCCGAAGGAAGAGGTCGTCGGCGCCAATGGCGCCGGCGACGCCTTCGCCGCGGGGCTGCTCTACGGGCTGCATCAGGGTTGGGACTTGCGCGGCGCGCTGGCGCTTGGCCATTGCGCCGCCGCCGCCTCGATGCGGGCGATTTCGACGACCGCCGGGGTGGGGAGCTGGCGCGAATGCCTGGCGCTCGGCGAGCGCTGGGGCTTTCGCGACGCGCCGGAATAGCGGCGAAGCGAGGGGCCGGGGCGCAAGGCGCCGTCCGAAGCGCCAAGAAAAAAGTTTGGATTTCCAAATTTTCATTTTGACGGAACGAGCAAAATCAGAAGCTTAGATTTTTGCTCCTCCAAATTTTTCCAAACTTTTCTTTCGCCGTTTCGGGGAAAATCAAGGGATTAGAGCGAAAAAAATTTGGATCCGCGTTTTTCTCGTCGTTCGTACTGCCGTGGTGTACCTACCACGTCGCGGCCGCATCGAGCGGCGAAAGTCTAGTCGAGAAAGGCGAAAAGTCCAGAGAATATTGCGATTCCGCGCCCTAGAAACGGCGTACGACGTTGACTTCATTGACGATTATCGCCATGCCGTCGCGGTGCGTACTAGGCGTGATAATTCAGCCTGAACACTTCGCGACAACAACCGAGCCCGCGAGCTCGTCACGTCCAACCCTTGTTCGACCCGCCGGAGGCGAGTCGAACTTCCCGAGCAGAGCGAGGGGCGGTCCGCCCCTCGCTCCGCGAGAGAGTTCGACTTGCCCTGCGGGCGGCGTCGAACCA
>DATGLU010000029.1:0-2943 GCA_035294045.1 Roseiarcus sp.
GCTATGACATGATCAAGGCCATCGCCAAGGAGACCGGCGGCAAGGGCGACTTGCTGATGGTCGAGGGCATCGCCGGGCACCCCATCGTCGTGCAGGAGCGCGCCGGCGCGGAACGCGCGCTGAAAGAGGTGCCGGGCCTCAAGGTGGTGCGTTCGGTCAACGGCAACTGGACCGCCAACGTCACCAAGACCGTGATCTTGCAGGCGCTCGCCACCACGCCGCAGAAAATCGACGCGGTCTGGACGACGGGCAGCGAGTCGCGGGTCATCGCCGAGGCTTTCGCCGAAGCCAAGCGGCCGGAGCCATTGATCACCGGCTCGATCTCGGGCGATGCGCTCGGCTACTGGAAGGCGCATCCGGACGGCTACCGTTTCGACGGACACGCCGTTCTGCCTGGATGGAACGCGCAAGCCCTGTTCCGCGTCGCGGTTCGCCTTTTGGAGGGTCAGAAGCCGAAGCTCGCCACGCTGCTGATCCCCATCCCCGCGGTCCATCAGGACGATCTCGCCAAATGGTACAAGAGCTGCATGACGCCGGATTCGGTTTCGATCTTCCCCTCGCCGCCGACCGATCCGGTGAGCGACGCGCTTCTCGACGCCTATTTCAAGAATCCCAAGGCGATCGCCGACTACAATTACGCCGACGCGCCCGATCCGTGCGCCGGCAAATGATGCGTCCCCGATAGGCGCGCCTTTATTGGTACGGCAGTCGCCCGGCTCTCCGGGCGACTGTCTTTGTTTGATCCGCCGCGATGCTCGACACCGACGATCTGAGCAAAACCTATGGCGAGACGCGGGCGCTCGAAGGCGCAACGATCGCCTTCGCGCCTTCGACCATTCACGCCATTCTCGGCGAGAACGGTTCCGGCAAGAGCACGCTCGTCAAGCTGCTTTCCGGCGTCGTGGCGCCGACGCGAGGGGCGATCCGCATTGACGGGCGCGCGGCGACGCGGTTTTCTCCCGCTTCGTTCCAGGAACGGGGTCTTGCGACCGTCTTTCAGGAAGTGCTGATCGCGCCCGACCGCAGCGTCGTCGACAATATCCTGCTCGGCCGCGACGGGCTTCTGACCCGGGCGACGCCGCGCGCCCGGCGCAAGGACGTCGCGCGAGAGGCGCTTGCGCCGATCGCCAAGACGGCGATCGACCTCGACGCGCCCGCCGGCGCGCTACCGCTCGCCGCGCGGCAGCTTATCGTTCTCGCTCGCGCTCTGGCGCGCCGGCCGCGCATTCTCATCCTCGACGAGGTGACCGCGGCGCTCGACTTCGCCGACCGCGACGCTGTATTCGAGACGATGGAGGCTTTCGCGCGCGCCGGCGGCCTTATTCTCTTCATTTCGCACCGGATGGATGAGGTTATGCGCCTCGCGAATCGAGTCACGGTCCTGCGCAATGGCCGGGTCGTCGCGACGCGCGAACGCGCCGAGCTTTCCTCACGCGACATGCTGCGGATGATGGCCCCCGCGGCGGCCGACGAGATCGTCCATGGCCAATGACTCCCATGCGGCGGCCGAGCGCTTGCGCATCGAAAGCGTCGCCCTCGCCGCCGGCGCCGCGCCGCTTAACGACAGCATCCGCGCCGGCGAAATCGTCGGCCTCGCCGGCCTCGACGGGCATGGCCAAGAGGCCTTTCTCGAAACGCTCGCCGGCCTGCGCGTCGCCGCCGCCGGAAGCGTCCGTATCATTGTCGACGGCAAGCCGGTGGCGATCGCGAGCTTTCGCCAGGCGGTGCGCCATGGCGTCGCCTATCTGGCCCGCGACCGACGCGCCAACGGCGTCTTTCCCTCGCTGTCGATCCTGGACAATTTCGGCGTCGTCTCGATGGACCGGGACTGCCGCTTCGGGTTGATCAGCCGGAAGGCGCAGCGCGCCCGCTATGAGGCCTATCGCGAGCGCCTCTCCATCGTCGCGCCCCCGCCCGACCGGGCGATCACCGCGCTTTCCGGCGGGAATCAACAGAAAGTGTTGCTCGCGCGCTGGTTGGCTCTCGAGCCTCGCATTCTTCTTCTCAACGATCCGACGCGCGGCGTCGACCAGCGCACCCGCGAAACGCTCTACGCCGTTTTCCGCGAGCTTGCGCGCGCCGAGGGCATGGCGCTTGTCGTCCTCTCGACAGAGATCGAGGAGGTCCTGCGGCTCTGCGATCGCGTGCTCGTTTTCCGTGAGCAGCGCGTCGCGGCGCGGCTCGCCGGCGAGGCCCTCAGCAACGACCGGGTGATCGCGGCAATGTTCGGGCGGGCGGCGTGAGCGCGGCCCCGAAGCCGCGGTCCGTCGGCGCGCGGCTAACCAGCCTCGTCGCGGCGCGGCGCGAGACCGGCTTGGCGCTTGCGCTCTTCCTACTGCTCGCCGCCGTCAACATCGCGCTCAATCCCGCTCGTTTCGCGCCGAAAGAATGGGGCACGTTGATCGGCCTGGCTGCGCCGCTGATCGCGGCCTCCGCCTCCGCCATGCCGGCCATCCTCGGAGGACGCGGCGGGATCGACGTGTCGGTCGGCCCGCTGATGGGCTTCATCAATGCGATCATCGTGCAGGCGCTGCTGATCGATGCGAATATCGCCTCGCCTTGGATCATCGTCCCATCCGCTTTGGCGATCGGCGTCGTTGCGGGCGCTCTCAACGGCTTCCTCGCCGTCGTCGTGCGCATCCAGCCGATCGTCGCGACGCTCGGAACCTATCTGCTTTTCACCGGCTTGACGCTGACGCTTGTGCCCGCGCCGGTCGGCTCCGCCCCGGCATGGATCAAGAGCCTGTCGGGGACGTTTTCGATCGTCCCGCTCGCCGGCATGGCGATCGTCTGGTTCGCCATCAAGCAGCTTCCGTACTATAACCAGTTGATGGCGGTCGGCAGCGACGACCGCGCCTGCTACACTGCCGGCGTGCCGGTCTCCCTGGTGCGCTTCTTCTCTTATTGCGCCACCGGGCTGTTCGCCGGCGTAGCCGGCCTGTT
>DATGLU010000030.1:0-4822 GCA_035294045.1 Roseiarcus sp.
CTCGATATGCAATTCGACGAAAGCAGCGACGTGGCGCGCCCGCAAATTCGCCACGGCCTCGGGATCGCAGCCAAAAGCCTGGAGCGCATCGCGCATGAGAACGCCGTCGGCGTCTTGCTGGTCGAGCGAGGAACGGGCGAACAAGCCGGCGAGGGCGCGCGAGCCCGTCAGCGTGGTCGGAAAGCGAACGCCTTCCTCGTCGCCGAACGCGACGATCTCGACGGCGTGGTCAAGCCGCTCGCCCTTTGCGGCCAATTCCTCGACCACGGTCAAAGCCGCGAGCGCGCCGAGATTGCCGTCATAACGGCCGGCATTGCGCACCGTGTCGATGTGAGAGCCGAGCAGCAGCGCCGGCGCGCCGGGCGCCTTCCCTTCGTACCGCGCCAGGACATTGCCGGATGCGTCGAGAACGGCCTTCAGTCCCGCTTCGCCGCACCAAGCGATGAATTGCCGCGCCGCCGCCGCATGCGCCTTGGAGAGGTAGAGCCGCGTCAACTCGCCGTCCGCGTCGCTAAAGCGCGCGAACTCGTCGAGCCGCTGCATCAAGCGGCGGGCCGCATCGGTGGTCACTTTCGTCACTGGCTCGCGACCTTGCGATCCTGCAGCCAGCGCGCCAGCACGGCGCGCTCCGCAGGCATCATTTCAGTGATGTTGTTCGGCGGCATGGCGTGGCTCATCACCGCCTGCACTCGGATCGCCGGCGCAAAAGCGGCGATATGCTCGGGCGTGTCGAGCAGCACGCCTTTCGGCGCTTCGCCAATGCCCTCGAAAACCGGCTCCGGCGCGTGACACATCACGCAGCGGGTCGAGACGACCTCGACCACGTCTTTTGGCGCTTTCGGCAGATCGACGGCGACGGTTTTGACCGGCTGCGCTTCGCCAAGCCCGAGCGTCGGACGCATGCCGGGCGAAGCGGCCATAGCAACCCAGAACGCCGTCCAGATCGCCACCGCGGCGACCAGCCAGGCCCACCACGGCGCCTTGTCATGATCGCCGTGCCACATATTGTAGAAGTAGCGAATGATCGCGCCGCAGACGACGACCAAAGTGACGATCGCCGGAATGACCCGCGGATTGGAATAGGTCAGCGGATAATGGTTCGACAGCATCATGAACAGCACCGGAAGGGTGATGTAATTGTTGTGCGTCGAACGCGTCTTTGATTCCTTGACCCATTTCGGATCGGGCGCCTTGCCGGCGATCATCGCGGCGACGCTCTTGCGCTGATTGGGCTGGATGACGAAGAAGACGTTGGCGGTCATCATCGTCGCCATCAGCGCGCCGGTATGGATGAGCGCGCCGCGGCCGGAAAAGAACAGGGTGAAAATATAGCTGGTCAGCACGACATAGCCGAAGCCGACGAGCGCGAGCAGCGAGTCGCTTTTGGCGAGCGGCGACTTGCATAAAAGATCGTAGACGATCCAGCCCAGCGCCAGCGCGGCGATGCCGATCGCCGCGGCCTGCCACGGCTTGAGCGGCATGACCGCAGGGTCAATCAGGAAGAATTGCGATTGGCCGTAATAGACCCAGCACAATAGGCTGAAGCCGGAAATCCATGTCCAGTACGATTGCCATTTGTGCCAGACGAGATGGTCGGGCAAAACCTCTGGCGCGAGCCCGTATTTGCTCATCTCATAAAAGCCGCCGCCATGGACCTGCCATGACACGCCGTAGACGCCGGCCGCCATCTTCTGCTGCTTGCGCAGCGAGGCGTCGAGATGCATGAAAAAGAACGACGAGCCGATCCAGGCGATGGCGGCGGTGACATGCAGCCAACGGAGCAGCATCGAGCCCCATTCGAGAAGATAGGCTTCCATCGCTCCCCCTCCCGCGGCTGTCATTCCCGCGAAAGGCGAGAATGCAGTCTGAGCCACACGTCCGGACGCAACGGCCGCCTGGTTTCCTGCTTGCGCGGGAATGACTATCGCGGCCGACGAGAACGTCACGATAGCGATTCACGCTGCGCCTTGCCCGCCAGCGATTTCAAGAATATCTTTCGACAAATTCGGAAAATGGCGGTGAAAGCCTCGCTCCGAGGGGGAAGGGGCGCCCGTCGCGGTCGATCGCGAGCCGGCATGATCTCGCTCGAAAATGTGCGCATCTTCATGCGCGCCGTCGAAACCGGCTCCTTTTCAGCGGCCGGCCGCATGCTGCGGCTGTCGCCCTCGGTGGTCAGCTATCGCATTCAACTGCTGGAAGACCACCTGAACTGCCGGCTGCTGACCCGCACCACGCGCAGCATGAACCTGACCGAGGCCGGCCGGGTGTTTTTCGAGCGTTGCGTCGAAATCGTCGAGGCGGTGGAGCGCGCCGAGGCCAGCGTCGCCCAGGATGGCGGCGCCAATCCGCACGGAACGCTGCGCGTCACCGCGCCGCTCGGCCTCGGCCGGCGGGTCATCGCGCCGATGCTGGCGCGCTATCGCGCCCTCCAGCCGCAGACGGACCTGCGGCTGCGCCTCTCCGACCATCTGCTGGACCTGGTCCAGGAGGGGGTCGATATCGCCGTGCGCATGGCGCGGATGGAGGATTCCAGCTTCACCTTGCGCAAGATCGCCGAGTTGCGCCGCGTGCTCTGCGCCGCGCCGGCCTATATCGAGGCGCGCGGCCGGCCGCAGACGCCGCAAGACCTCGCCAGGCACGATTGCCTGCTGCTGCGCTATCCCGGCTCGCAGCAATTCCGCTGGACGCTCGATTACCGCAACGAGGCGGTCACCGTCCCGATTTCCGGGCCCTTCGACGTCGATGATGGCGATGTCCTGACCGCCTGGGCGCTGGATGGGCTCGGCATCGTGCTGAAGCCGCTGTTCGAGGTCGCCGAGCACATCGCCGCCGGCCGGCTCGTCGAAGTGCTGCCCGAAGCGCCGCCGCAGCCGGTGACGCTCGGCCTGCTTTATCCGACCAAGCGCATGCTGGCCCCGCGGGCCAAGACCTTCATCGACCTTTCGGTCGAGCAATTGCGCGCCCACGTGGCGGCCAAGCTGGCGCTGCTCAAATCCGCCGCTTCGACGCCCACCGCGGCGACGGTCTAGGCTTTCCGCCGACGGCCTCCCTTCGTCCTTCAGCAACACCAGGGACTTGGCCCGGGGCATTTTCCCGCCGCGACATCGTGAAGATTGCGCTAACCTCCTGTTAACCCTATCAGGCGCTTAACTCGATCGCTAGAAATCGCCGCCGGAGCGGGCGCGCGCGGCAGCCCAAGTTTCGGCCCATTTGCGGCGCAGATCGCCCGAACACCCCATTTTGAGCTCGCCGCGCGACGCCCGCTGGGGCCGCCAGAAGCGAGGTTATGCGACATGAATCCTGCCGACGCCGCGCAAGCGCTCGCCACGCCCGAGACGACGCTGCTGGACATGTTCTGGTCGGCCCATATCGTCGTCAAATTCGTCATGGTCGGGCTGCTGCTGGCGTCGTTCTGGTGCTGGGCGATCATCGTCAACAAGACGCTGCTGTTCACCCGCTTCCGGCGTTCGATGGACCGTTTCGAGCAGCAATTCTGGTCGGGCGAATCGCTCGAAGAGCTCTATGGCCAGCTCTCGAACCAGGAAAATACCGGAATCGCCAGCCTTTTCGTCTCGGCGATGCGCGAATGGAAGCGCTCCTTCCAGAGCGCCGCCGCCTCGTTCATGGGCCTGCACGCCCGGATCGAGAAAGTGCTCGACGTCTCGATCGCGCGTGAGGTCGAGCGGCTCGAATCCAATCTCCTGTTCCTCGCCACCGTCGCCTCGGCCAGCCCGTTTGTCGGCCTGTTCGGCACGGTCTGGGGCATCATGACCTCGTTCCGCTCGATTGCGGCGTCAAAGAATACGTCGCTCGCCGTCGTCGCGCCGGGCATCGCCGAAGCGCTGCTGGCGACCGCCATCGGCCTTTTCGCCGCCATCCCGGCGCTCATCGCCTACAACAGGCTGCAGGGCGACGTCGCCAAGGCGCAGGCGCGGATGGAGAGCTTCGCCGACGAATTCTCATCGATTTTGTCGCGCCAGATCGATCAGCATCTCGCCAAGGATCGCGCCGCCTAAGCGGGCGCGCCGGCGCAAGGGGAATTTCTGAATGGGCATGTCGGCTGCGGCGGTGGGACGCAAAGGCGGGCGGCGGCGGCGCGGCGTGCCGCGCTACGGCGCGATGGCCGACATCAACATGACCCCGTTCATCGATGTGATGCTGGTTCTGCTGATCATCTTCATGGTCGCGGCGCCGCTTTTGGCGACCGGCGTCTCGGTCGATCTGCCGCAGACCAAAGCCGGCCCACTCAATATCGAGCAGAAGCCGGTTTCGATCGCGATCAACGATCAGGGGCAGGTTTTTTTGATGGATGCGCAGATCGAGAAAGACGATCTGATCCCGAAATTACAGGCGGTCGCCAAGGACGGGTTCGACCAGCGCATCTATCTGCGCGCCGCCAAAAACATTCCATATGGTCAAGTCGCCGAGATCATGGCCGCGGTGACCGCCGCCGGGTACAAGAAGGTCGCGCTGGTCACCGAGCCGGAAAAGCATTGAACGAGGCTTTAGGGGTTGAACGAGCAGCCGCAGAAATCGGGGCTGATTGTATCGGGCGCGCTGCACGGGACGCTGCTCGTCGCGATCCTGATCGGCTTTACCGGCGCGCCTAAATTCGACGACGCGGCGGAATCGATCCCGGTCGAGACGGTGACGCAAAGCCAATTCAATGAGATCATGAAGGGCGAGCGCGACGCCAAGCCGGCCAAACCGGTCGAAAAGCCGGCGCCGCCGGCTGAGGCCAGCGCCCCGAAGCCGCCCGAGCAGGCGCAGAATCAGCCGCCTCCGCCGCCGCCGCAAAAAATCGAGGAGCCCAAGCCGACGC